>JAAYAQ010000278.1 GCA_012719295.1 Candidatus Hydrogenedentota bacterium
CCCGCGCTAAACCCCAGGCTATTCCAGGTCGCCCTTTCAGGGCTGCAGGAACGGGGGCACAATATCGCCGTGTCGGGGCTGCCCATCCGCTTCCCCTTGTAGGCGCAGCCCCCGTGGCTGCCCATCCGGTTCGAACGGGGACACGTTGTCGCGCCGCGGACGGCGCTTGGAACATGACCCCGTTCTTGTCCGGCGCCTTCAAACTCTGAGATCTGTGCCCAATCTCTTCTTGTCTCGCGCGAGAGGCTTGAAGACCGGATTCTGTTTCGGACGATACAGCTATGACGTGCCGCGTCACGCATACGTCGGGTTCCGTCAGGGACAAGAGAAAACGGGATTCGCGCCGGGGCGATGCTTCAAACCTGTCCCCGTTTTGCTCCGGGGTGTTCAAACTCCGCGGAATCTGTGCCCTCTGTGGCCGATCTCGTGTTGTTTCAGGCGGTGGATTCCGCGGCGTCCTTCTTGTTTTTGCGCCGGCGCGAACCGGGGCCTCCCGGGCCGCCGCTGGGCGTCGTGCCCGGCACAAGGCTTTTGCCCCAGTATTTCTGAATGTAGAACACGACGGGGCTGGCAATGAAGATGGACGAGTAGGTGCCGACCACGATGCCGATGCACAAGGCCAGCGCGAAATCGTTGATCGCATCGCCGCCGAAGATGAACAGCACCACCGTCACAAAGAGCGTTGTCAACGACGTCAGCAGGGTGCGGCTCAGCGTCTGATTGATACTGGCGTTCAACAGCTCGGCAAACGTCATGCCGCGGCCGCGATACAGTTTCAAGTCTTCGCGGACACGGTCGAACACCACGATCGTGTCGTTCAACGAATAGCCGATGATGGTCAGGATGGCCGCAACGACGGGCAGGTTGATCTGACGGCCCAGGAGCGCGAACACGCCGAGGGTGATCAGCACGTCGTGCGCCAGCGCGACCACCGCGCCAATCGAGAACTTGAGCTCGAACCGGAACCACAAGTACAGAATGATGAAGAACATTGAATACAACATGGCCAGAAACGCGTCGCGCCGCAACTGGGAGCTGACGGCCGGGCCCACGGTGTCCACACGCTGCACCATCTGGCTGGGATCCTTGCTCAGATCCGCCAGAGCGGCCGCGATGCGCGCCGAAACGGTGTTGGCTCCGCCGTTTCCATCGGCGCCGGCTTCCGGTGTCCCGGCCGCGGCGGGCGCGGCAGCCTCAGGATTCTCCTGGAGCTGTTGCTCGGTCTGGCTCACCTCGCTGACGCGAATCAGGAACTGCGTGCCGGGGATGGTGTCGTCTTCCTTCTCATACAACTGCACGAGGGGGCTGCCGAAGCCCGCGCTCGCAAGGCGGTCACGGATCTCCTGGTCGGCGATGCCGTCGCGCGCATCGAGCGAGACGATCATGTTGGTGCCGGTCGTGAAGTCCACGCCGAAGTTGTCGTTGCCCCGCATGGCGAAGAGGATCATGCCGATGACGATGGCGATGCTGCTGGCGCCAATCGCGATGTTGCGCCGTTCCAGGAACCGGATTTTCGCATCGGGACTGATCACGCTCAGCATGGTCAGCCGGGTGATGATCTTGCGGTGGATCAGGAATTCCATGATGGCCCGACTGACGATCAGGGCCGTGAATACGCTGGTGCACACGCCGATGCTCAGGGTGACGGCGAACCCTTCCACGGGCCCGGTGCCGAACTGCATCAGCACCGCCGCCGCGATCAGGGTCGTGATGTTGGCGTCCAGAATGGTCACGGTCGCGCGATCATAGCCGCTGTCCACCGCGGCCAGGAGCGAGCGGCCATTGCGCAATTCCTCGCGGATGCGCTCGTAGATGAGCACGTTGGCGTCCACGGCCATACCGACGGTGAGGATGAGGCCCGCGATGCCCGGCAGGGTCAGGGTGGACTTGAAATACGCCAGCGCGGCCAGCA
>JAAYAQ010000279.1 GCA_012719295.1 Candidatus Hydrogenedentota bacterium
CACCCGGAATCGAACCGGGAATACATGGCTTTGCAAGCCACTGCCTTACCATTTGGCCATGCCGCCTCTCGCGGAAGGGATTTTAGCGAAGGGCGGCTGTGGAAGTCAACATGAGGTTCAAGGTACAGGGCAATCGCATCAGGGGCGCGCATGGATTGCTGGTTCTCGGATGCGGGGTTTTCTTCCGGCTCGGATACTGTGCCGGTGTAGATGACCGGCGTGAAGAATGCAGGCGAGACGCCTGCGCTACAAATCGCCCATACAAGCCGCCGGCTTCTCTTGTCAGCTCGGGTGTAGAACGGGCGCAAAGATTGCAGGGGACGCTTCGTGGCGGGGAGGGTCCTGTTGGTTCATTGTCGGTCGAAAGTTTTTTCGAGTCGTACGGCGCCGGTGAGCTCGTGGATGGCGGCACGGATGGTGTGGTCGGCGATGGTGAGCATGGCAAAGGAAGGCCGATGCCCGCGGCTCTCGGGGCCTTTGAGGTGGCCGGGGTTCAGATAGACTGTGTGGCCCACGCGTTTGATGGCGGGTTCGTGGGTATGTCCGGTCATGACGATATCGGCGCTGAGTTCGGTGTGGCGCAAGTCTTTTGCGGCGTGTGCCGCGGCGATGGTGACTCCGCGGACGTCCTCGACGATGCGTTTGGGGACGCGCGTGCTCCGGTAGGCGTCGCACCAGAGTCCGGGGACCATGCGCACGTCGACCCCGCTCATCGCGAGTTCCTGTGCGTCGGCATAATCGTCGCCGAGGTGAAACACCAGGGTGGCGCCCAGTTGCTTCATGATGCCGGCGGCCTGGAACATGAGGGGGCGGTTGCCATGGGTGTCGCTCATGACGCCGAGGAGCACGGCAGAGTCTCGATCATCGGGCTGCGTAGGCATCGTACAAGAGCTGACACCGCGCCTGGTCGAGTTCTCTGTCGGACAGCAGGATGCGGAAATTGAGGGTGAGGGGTTCGCCTTCTTTGAGGTCGGGCTCGAAGAAGGCGCCGAAACGGGCGTAGCGGCGGATGGAGTAGACGGGCACACCGGTTGGGTGGCCGGGAGGCGTCATGTGCATGAGCCAGTAGCGCGTGCCGCCCACTACGGGGCTGCAACAGACCCACCAGGCGCCTTCGACGCGGTTGTCTTTCTGTTCCACGACGCCCTCGGGGAGGAGGTAGTTCGTGGTGTCCTGGTGATCGTTGACCTCGTTGGCCATGCGGACCTGCATGCCGGCGTGCTGGAGGTCGCCGCGCAGCTGGATGGTTCCTCGCAGCGAGACCAGTACGGACTGGAAATCGAAAAGGCGGCTTCCGTCGGGTCCGGGCGAAGCGGTAATGGTGCGGATTTCGCGGATGAACGCCAGGCCGGCTTCGTCGCGCCACTCGACAACCTGGACCTGCGTTGCCGAATCTTCTCCGGGGACGAGTTCCTGCCATCCCGCGTGATTCTGTGTGCAGCGTTTCATGTGCCACGTGTCGAATTCCGCGCCGCCCACGTTGGTATGGTTCCAGCCGATGAACAGGCCGCGATGGTGCGAGAATTCGCCGCCGGATCCTTTGGTGATCGGACCCGTTCCCTGAAGGTCGAAAATGTGGGTGTAGACCTTGTAGGTTTCTTCGCGGCGTTCGGGGTTCAGCGGCGTGGTCATGGTTCGCAACCAGATGCCGCCGTCGCCCAGGAGATCCATGCCGGTGTCGGCGCCGAGGTCCGGATGGAGGTCAAACGAAAACTGCACCCCGAAGGCGCCAGCGGCCAGGCAGGTGCACAGCAGACTTGTCAGAGGTATCCGCATGGGAGACTCCTTTCGCCGGATCGCACGCTGATGCGGGATTATAGGGTATTCTGCATGAACGCTTCCACAGGGCGGCGCCGGCCGAATCGCCTTCCGATGGCGGCGGTTGGGGCTTCAGGACCGGGCATATAGTGTGCCAGCGGGTCCGCGTCCATGGTAGAATAGGGCGATGGAGTGCACAGGCTTCCCTGTGAAAACCAGAAGATCCGCACCGGATACAGCCATTCACCCTGATGAACCAACGTGACTTTGATGTGATTGTTGTAGGCGGCGGGCATGCGGGCGTCGAGGCGGCGCTGGCGTGCGCGCGGACGGGCCACCGCACCCTGCTGGCGACCATGCAACTCGACAGCATTGCGAAGATGTCGTGCAACCCCGCCATCGGAGGAACGGCAAAAGGGCAGCTGGTCCGCGAGATCGATGCGTTGGGCGGCGAAATGGCGCGGTGCATCGACCGGACGGGCATCCACTACAAGATGCTGAACCAGTCGAAGGGTCCGGCGGTGCATTCGCCGCGCGCTCAGGCCGACCGCACGGCCTACCAGTACGACATGAAGCGGGTGTGCGAGGCGCAGCTCAACCTGACCCTGCGCCAGGCATCGGCCGAAGCGTTTCTGGTCCACGGGGATGAGGTCGCGGGGATTCGGACCAGCCTGGGCACGGAGATCACCGCGCGGGCGGTCATCGTGTGCGCGGGGACCTTCCTGGGGGCCAGACTGCATTTCGGCATGGTCGACGTGCCCGGGGGGCGGGCGGGCGACGCCGCGGCCACCGGGCTGTCGCGGTCCTACCGGGAACTTGGATTCGCTCTGGGGCGTTTGAAGACGGGCACCTGCGCGCGCATCCACCGGCGGAGCATGTATACCGACGTGATGACGCCCTCGCCCGGCGACGAGCACCCGCGTCCGTTTTCGTTCTCGACGCCCCTTGACGGATTTGACCCGAACCGGATCTTGTGCTGGATGACGTATACGAATGCGGCGACGCAACAGGTGATTCGGGCCAATATGGACCGCTCGCCTCTGTATTCGGGAAAGATCGAGGGCATTGGCATACGGTACTGTCCGAGCATTGAAGACAAGGTGATGAAATTCCCCGACAAAGAGCGGCATCACATTTTTCTCGAACCGGAAGGGTTGAACACGCAGGAAGTGTACGTGAACGGCATGTCGACCAGCCTGCCCGAAGACGTTCAGCTTGCCATGCTCCACACCGTTCCGGGCCTGGAAGAGGCCGAGATTATCCGGCCGGGCTACGCGGTCGAATATGATTTTGTGTTTCCGACGCAGCTCAAACCAACGCTCGAGACCAAGACGGTGCGGGGCCTGTTCCACGCCGGGCAGATCAATGGCACGTCGGGCTACGAGGAGGCGGCCGCGCAAGGATTGTACGCAGCGCTGAACGTGATTCGGTGGCTGGAAGGAGCGGCTCCCCTCTACATTCCCCGCAGCGAGGCCTATCTTGGGGTGATGATAGACGATCTCGTCACGCGGGGCGTGCTGGAACCGTACCGCCTGTTCACGTCACGCGCGGAGTACCGGCTCTTGCTGCGCCATGACAATGCCGACGTGCGGCTTGCGGACTACGGCATCGCGGATGCCTCCTTCAAACGCCAGGTGCGCGAAAAAGAGGCGCGGGTGGAGACGGAGTTGAAACGGCTGAAAGACGCGCTCGTGCCGGCATCGGAGGAACTGAACCAGATGCTGACCGGCGCCGGGGAGACGGCCGCCACGGCGACCCAGCCGGCCGCGCAGCTTTTGCGACGGGTCGGGGTGTCCATCAGAGACGTCTGGCGCTTCGCCCCGCCGCCCGCGCCATTGTCGTTTGAGGAGGCGGAGCAGGTCGAGATCCGGTGCAAATACGAAGGCTATTTCGCGCGGCAAGAGCGAGATGTGGAACGGTTTCGCAACGCGGAAACGCGGGCGATCCCGGCCAGTCTGGACTTTTTTGCGGTTCCGGGCATCCCATACGAGGCCCGGCAGCGGTTCAGCGAAGTGCGGCCGGTGAACCTGGGCCAGGCGGGGCGCATTCCGGGGATCCGCTCGTCTGACATAGCGGCGCTGTTGGTGTATCTTGAGAAACTCTCGCGCGAAACGCAGGCCGCGGAGGCCTGAGTATGGCGTGTGGAGAGCGAGAAGGACAGGGGTCTTCGAGGCAGCGAATCCATGAGCCAGCCGGATAACGACCAGGCATCGAATCCGATGCACCAGCACCCTCTCGAAAGAGGGGCCGTAATACAGCTGTGCGCCGGCATGCCGCAGGTGGCGACGCGCGAGCTGAGCGGGGAAGAACACGATGACCTGCTGCTGCTGGAGGCCGCGTTTCTGAGGCGGAGCCTCGTCCATGCGGCCGTGACGCTGGCGCTTCTGGGGATCGTGAGCGCCGCCGCATTCGCTCTGTTCCAGTGGATGGACGCCAGCGCGTGGTACGGACTGGTGGCGCCGGTGGTTTCGATCATCCTGTTGCTCGCGGGGCTCACTGCGCTGTTCCTGCCGCTCGACCTACTGGTTCGCCGGTCGGTCCTTCACCGCGCACGCCGCGCCGGGTACGTGCGTGTGTTCGAGGGAACGGTAAACACGGAGGACTTCACCGACAAGACGCGGCGCTGGCTCGAGAAGACCGGTCTCCTGCACGATGACGCGGACGCCCCGAACACGATCGAATTGTACGCAAAACACAACGTGGTTCACCGGATCAACGGAGAAGAGCCGGAGGAATGGCTGTCGGTCATCCTCACGAAGGCGGCGGCCGTGCCGGAAGACCCGCTGGTCCTGGATGTTCCCGGCGACTGGTTTCCGGACGCAGCCGACGGGGCCATGCAGCGGCGGCGTCTGACAGCGACGGAACACGCGGAGATTCTGGTGTATGCGGAGGCGGGCCGCAAACGGCTGAACCTGATCCCCCTGATGTGGGGAGTTCCCGTGTTTGTGGCGTTGGTCTTTCTGATGAACAAGCTGCTGCAACTCGACACGGCGCTGGGGTCCTGGGCCTCGGCCGCCATCGCCGCGGCCATCACCGGCTACAACGTTGTGCACACGCGGCGAAAAGTCCGGGCCCTGCTTGAAGACGCGGAATTCGGATGGATCATCATTCTTCGTCCCGGCATGCTCCCTGAGAGCGCGGGGAAAGGACTGCGGGATTCTGGAGCGACGACGGAGTTCCTGCCCGCATCGGAAACGCTGTGGAGTTTTGCGGGCCGCCCCGCCGCCTGGCGCTATGGCGCGGCCCTGTTGCCGCGCTCATGAGACGTGCGAGGCTGCGAGGGCGGCCGAGCGGCAACGGCGCATGATAAGGAACATCACAAATGAATGACCTTTGGGTTGGACTGGGCGCGCGCGACATCACCCCCGCTACGGGGCTTGCGCTCTGGGGCTATGCGGATCGGAAAGGCCCGGCGACCGGCACGCTGGACCCGCTGATGCTGTATGCGGTGGTGTTTCGCGCGCATGGGAACACCGCGGCGCTGGTGTCAGCGGATCTGGGGCGGCCGCCCATGAGAGACGTTCAGGCAGAGATCCATAAGCGCGCCGCGTCCCTGGGGGTCCCCCATGTGTTTTTTGCCGCGACGCATACGCATCACGCGCCCGAGATGGACGTACCGGACGCGCCGCACGCCAACGCGGTGATGGACGCGGCGGTCGAGGCCATTGCGGAGGCGCTGGGCAGACTCCAGCCCGCCCAGGCCGGCACCGGCACAGTCACTCTCGACATCGGGCACAACCGGCGGCGGATCCTCGAGGACGGGCGCTGCGTCATGCTCTGGCGGAACGAGGTGCAGGCGCCGACCGAACCCGTCGACCGCGAGGCGACGCTCGTTAAGATCGACAGCGCCGGCGGGCAGCCCATCGCGCTGCTGGTTCATTTTGCCTGTCATCCGGTGATCATGGGGCCTTCGAACCGGCAGTACTCCGCCGACTACATTGGGGAGCTGCGGCGGCAGGTCGAAATCGAGAGCGGTTACCCGTGCGTGTTTCTGCAGGGGGCGTGCGGCGACATCAATCCGTACCTGGACAAGACCCCGGTCGAGCACGGGGGCGTGGAGGCGGCGCAAACGGTCGGCCGGGCCTGCGCCCGAAGCATCCTGGCGGCTCTCCCCGGGATTGACCCGCGCCCCGCGGCCCGGACCGGCGTGGCGTACCGCCGAAAAACCGTCCCCGTGGGCACGAGATGGAACCTGGAGGATCCGGAACAACACCGGATCGTGTTTGAGGCGCACGGCGGGGCCAAGGGGCTGTTCGGCCGCTACCTGGAATCGGCCACGCCGGAGCTCGCCGTGCCGCTGACGGCCCTGTTGATTAACGATGCCCTGGCTTTCGTCGGGATGCCGGGCGAGGTCTTCGTTCAGTACCAGCTTGAACTGAAGGCCAGGGCGCCCGTGGGCACGGCGCTGCTCTGCGGCTATACGGAAGAATACCACGCATATTTCCCGACCCTTGCGGGAGCCCTGGCAGGCGGTTACGGCGGTACCACGGCCAGTTATGTGGGCTTCGGCGCGGCGGATAGACTTGCACTGGAAGCCCTGATCCTCCTGACCGAGATGCGCCGTCCACCCGCCGGACAATGTTGCAGGGAGGCGTTCCGGATCGTCGACTGGGATCCGGCCGTTCATGGACCGCAAGGCTGACCCGTGCACGGTTTGGGGGCCGGGCCCTGCGTCGGGGAGGCGGCCCGCGCGGCCCCGGGAGAAATTCCGCCAGGATTGGGCGTTTGATTTGTAACCATTTTTATTACAAAGGCTTGAATCGCGCCACGGCGTGCGGTACTTTGGAGCGGTTGCACCTTCATCGGGAGGAATTGCGTGAGCCAGTCGAACATCTCCTTCAACATCTGGACTCTGCCCACTCTGGCATTGTGGCTGGTCTTTTTCATTGTGGGTCTGCTTCCGGAATCCGCGTACTGGGCGGCGCGTGTGGCGGGCGGCGTGGTCACCCAGAATGCCATCATCAATTCCCCGAGTCTGGTGACCCTGTTTCTGGCGCTCTACCTGGCCTTTTTCGCGCATCGGCGCTGCCTGGATGCCGGGGTGTCGCGGGAAAACGCGCTGGCGCGCGCGATTCAGGTGGGCATTCTGGCTCTGATTGCGTTTCTCCCCTACCCCTTTTACCTGTTGCTTGCGCCGGGCAACCTGAGCTTGCTGGGCACAATGCTTCGGAACATTGATGAGCTGGCGGCGGTATTTGGCCTGCCTGTAGCTAAGCTATTGGCGTGGGGGTACTTACTCCTTACGGTCATGCGCTCTCAGCTCCCGGGCGGAGACGCCGTCTTCGCCAGGATGTATCCGAAAATCGTGCGCGAGGGCGAGGGGAACAACCTGGACGTGACGCTGGATGAGTGACGGCCCGCCGCATCCGCGTATTCTCGATTTCGGGGCGAACCCGGTCAACGGTTCAGGGTTCCAAAGCGTTATAGTGGATGGGATCGAGGCAGGAGTCGACTCGTTTCGAAAGTGGCAACGCAGGCAAAACGGGATTGAACCATGAAAAAGAGTCTTGTCGTGGTTGCGTCAGGGGTGCTTTTGTTCGTGTCGGCGTCGTCGGTCGCGGGCACATTGCGGATCGGCCAGCCCGTCGTCCAGGGGGACCAGGTGACCATTCCCGTCCTGCTGGAAGGGGATGTCGCCGGCGGCGTGGCCGCGTTGAGTTTTCAACTGAATTACGACCCCTCCGCCCTGGAACCGCGTCAGGCCAGCCCCGGTGCGGCCGCGCAATCCGCCGGGAAAGATGTCATGACCAACGTCAAAGAGCCCGGCACCTACATGGTGGTCATGGCAGGCTTGAACAATGGCACGCTGGCCTCGGGGGAGGTCACTAATATTGTCCTGGAACGGCGCGGGGACGATGCCTCCACGAACATCAGCATCACCGGCACCACCTTTGCTTCATTGCAGGGCGACGAGATCCCTTCGCGGGGAAGCACGGGCAACATCTCCTTCGAGCAGGCGGAAGAAGACGACACGGAATCCGACGAGGAGCAGGCGCCCTCCGAAGAAGAACAGGCCCCTGACCAGGGAGACGCCGAGGGGGAAAACAAAGGGCCGGAGCCCGTCCCGGTCACGGCCCCCGAGGCGGAACCGGCGCCGCGACGCACGGCCGACACGGTCGACAGGCCTCAACGCGACACCGCCGCCGCCAGACGGGAACCCGTTCCGGCATCCGATGGTGGAATTTCCAAGGGGGCCAGTGATGCGGAAGCGAGCAAGGAACTTGCCGACGCACTGACCGCCGCGGCGGAAGGCCGCCTGAGCATCGGCGCCCGGTCGTCAGAGACCCGGGATGCCGCGCAGGCGGGCGTCTCCGAAGCCAACCGTCCAGCCGGAGACGAGCCAGCGCCCAAGATTCAGGTCGCGGCCGTGTCCGACACGCCCGGATCCGGGGCCGCACCAGAGGCAGCCGCCCCCGTCGCGGATGGCGCGGTACAGCCCCCGGCCGCCACGGCTGCGTCTGCCGAAACGGCTTCGGCAGGCGACGCGCCTTCTGCCGCAATGCCCGAAGCAGTGGAACCGGGCGACGCAACCCGGCCGGACAGCAAGGGCCGTACCTCAACGCTGGTCTTTCTCGGGGTCATCGTGGCTGTCGTGGCCGGGATCGTGGTGCTTCGGAAGCGGCTGTTTGCCTGAGCCGTCCCGATCAGCGCCAGAGTCTATTCCGCCTCGACGGAACCGGCCTCCTGCACTGCTTCGAAATCGTGGCCGCGGAATCCGGACTCGGCGCGTGGTTTGTTCAACGCCTCGGGTATTCCGCCGGGCACGAGCGCGATCTTGCCGAACTGGTCGCCCGACTCCATCCGGAGCGTGGCCTCGCAAACCCGGTTAAGCGGATAAACCGAATCCACCACCGGCCGCATACGGGAGGCAGAAACGGCCGCGAGCATCTGCCGGAATTCCTCATCAGATCCCATGGTGGACCCCATCACCTCGAGGTGGTTCCAATAGAGCTGGGAGATGTTTACGGTCGTCTCCGCACCTGTCGTGACGCCGCAATGCACAATCCGGCCGCCGCGGCGCACCGCCTTGAAGTTCTCGGACCAGGTCGCCGCGCCTGCCGTATCAAGCACGATATCGACGCCGCGTCCGCCCGTAAGATCGCGAATGGCCTCGCTCAGGCACGGATTGTTGGCATAGTTGACGCAGTCATCGGCGCCGAATTCCCGCGCACGCAACAGCTTGTCATCCGAGGAGGACGTGACCATGACGCGCGCCCCTGCCAGACGGGCAAGTTGAAGGCCGGCCAGAGCCACTCCGCCGCCGATGCCGTGAATCAGCACCGTTTCACCGGGGCGCAGCCGGGCGCGGGACATGAGCATGCGCCACGCAGTGACATACGCGAGCGGCAACGCCGCCGCCTCGGTCATGCTCAGGTGGGGCGGTTTGGCGAACACGTTCATGGCAGGCACGACCACGCGCTCCGCGAAAGTCCCCGGCCGCGCCATTCCCACAATGCCGAAGGAAATGCACTCGCTCTGTTCGCCGCGCCGGCAGAACTCGCATCTGCCGCAGCTTAACCCGGGATTGATGAGCACCTCGTCGCCCGCCCGAACGTGGTCCACGCCCTCGCCCGCTTCGACCACCACCCCGGCCGCGTCGGACCCCAGGATGTGCGGAACCGGCAGTTCCACCCCCGGACGGCCTCTACGCACCCAGATATCCAGATGGTTCAACGCGGCGGCATGGACGTCAAGCAGTATCTCGCCGGGCCCCGGAACCGGCGACGGGACCTCTTCGAACTTGATGCAATCAACCTCGCCGTTTTCGAAAATCACCGCAGCTTTCACGATAGACCTCCCCGGCATCGCCTCGATTTGCGTGTTTCGGAATCCTGGCCCGCATCAGCGGTTGTGGACCACCCGGTAGACCTCCGCCAGGCGCGTCGCGCTGGCCTCCCAGGAGAATGCGCGCGCGCGTTGCCTGGCCTGTGCCGCCATCCGCGCACACGCGTCCGGCCGCAGAAGGAGCGTTTCCATACCCGCCTCCAGGGCGTCCACGTCCTCGGGATCAGTCAACACGCCACACGCGCCAATTACTTCGGGCATCGCCGACACATTGGACGTCAACACAGGCACCCCGGCCGCCATCGCCTCCAGCACAGGCAACCCGAACCCTTCGTACAACGAAGGATACAGACACGCCGCCGCCCCCCGCAGAAGCAGTATAACATCGGAACGGCCCAGGTACCCCGCGTGGCGAACCCTTTCTTCGAGGCGCAGTTCCCGGATCGCCTGAAATACAGGTTCGGCGTGCCACCCGCTTCGGCCCACCAGCAGGAGGTCCGGACATTCCGGGAACCTGTCCGCGACACGCCGGTAAGCGGCGAGAAGCCGGGGAAGATTCTTGCGGGGTTCGATGGTGCCGACAAATATCCAGTAGTCCCGCTGCATTCCGAGCCGTTGCCTGCATCGGGCCAGGGCGGCGGAATCGAGTTCCCCCTCGAAATCGCCGATGCGCACGCCATTGGGAACGACGAAGACCTTCTCCGGCGGCACATTGAGGACATCGAGAATGTCCTGACGGCAGCTTTCGGACACCGCAATCAGCGCATCGGCATGCCGCGCGGCGTGCAGGAGAAGCCGCCGGTGAATGCGCACCGTTTCCGCGGTGTGTGTCTCGGGATGGCGAAACACGACCAGGTCGTGAACCGTGACCATGCGCCTGGCGTTCGAGGCAGCGGGAAGCAGGTGAAACAGTCCGTGCGCGACATCGGCGGGGCCGCAGAACCATTCGACGGGCGGCCAGTTGCAGCGCGGCCACAGTGCGAGTTTGAGCCGGCGCGCACCGGGCACGACAAAGCTGCGGGAGAAGCCCCGGCGCCATTCGGGGGGGAGGGCGACGCCCCGCGCGCGCGTGCCGAACACCCGCAGATCGAGCGCTGCGTCAAGACCCGCCAGCGCGGACGCCTGGTGCAGGGCCACATAGCCGACGCCCGTGCGGGGCCGTTCCAGAGCGCTGCTGAGGTCGAGGATGATGCGGAGTGTCTCGTCAGAATCCATAGGCCCCGGATACGGTTCGGTCGGGCAAACCGTTCAGTTAACCGCGCCGCACATCGGAAGACGCGACGTCATCGTCTTCCGACACGTCTTCCGGCTGTTCATGAAGCGCCTTGGCGGACTCACGAGGAGCGAAATCGCGAAACGCAGATATCGTAAAGGACGCCTCATCGGTCTTGGCGGAATCGCCACCGTCGTGTGCAGCGGGACGCGCCTTCGCCGCCCCGGTCTCGAGCGGGGTCTCGTCTGCGTCAGGGGCATTCCTGACGGCGTCGTACATGCCCAGGATCCGGGCGGCGATATCGGCGGCCTGCAACTGGATGGCCTCGGATTCCCCCGCGACCAGTTTCTCCAGCACGATGCGTTCGACGGTTTCTCTGTCCAAAACGGCGCCCTTCACTTTCTCGGTTTTGTCTTCCAACGCGAGACGTCGTCCGGCGCCGGGATGCCGCAACGCCCGTTCGCACTGGACACGCCCGTTCTGGATGTCGGGATTGCCGGGATAATCGCGGGCCAACCCGTTAAAAATGGCCAGGGCTTCAGCAAAACGGCCGGAATAATAGAGATCGACGGCTTCTCCGAAACGGCGCTTGGCGTCATCATTGGCCTTGCCCGCGCCCCGCCACCAACTGGTCCCGCCGGTAAACATGCCCTTGCGGGCAGGCCCGGCGGTGGTGGTATTGTCGCTGTTGATCCGGACGGTCGTTCCGCATGCGGGACACAGGCCGGTGCGCCCGATAGCCGAACGCGGCACCTGCATGCGCTGACCACACGAGCCACATGTCAAAATGAGTTTACGCATTCACGTATCTTCTGTGTTCCGCTCCGCCGTTTGCCCGCCGGAACCTCTCCGTCTCAAACAGGTTACCGCAGGCACTTCAGGCCGCAGTATAACCAAACCGGCGAAAACACGCCAGCGATACCTCATTCCTGCGCACCCAGGAACCGCATGAGCGTATCCAGCATATCGTGGTCATCGAGGTTTTCGTCCATGATCTCGGGAATCAACGTGATACCCTGCACATCGGTCTTCTGCTCGGACGGCGCCACAAACGGACCGGGGAATGGCCCGTCTTTCCGCGACGGGTCGTCCTCGCCCGGTTCGGCCATCCCGGCGCCGATCTCCGGGGCATTCTGCAGTCCTGTCCGCAGGTGAACGAGTTCGGTTTCGAGTTCCCGGATGCGTTCCCACGCGGCGCGCAGCGCCTCATCGGCGCCTTCCGTGCGCGCCGGGCCCTCCCCCGCTCTTTCGAGGGATTCGCGCAACAGGGCGGCCTCGCGCTTCAGGCCGTGGTGTTCCGTTTCAATTTTGCGAAACGCGTCCAATTCCTGCCTCTGCACGCGCAGCTCCTCGTGCGCGGTTACCAGGGCCCGTTCGGCCAGGAGGTGCGCTTCGCGCTCGCCGCGCAGTTCCGCCTGAATCTCGAGGATCTCGGCCTCGGCGCTCTGCGTCACGCCCGACAGTTCGGCGGACAAATGCTCGATGTCGTCAAGGTGCTGGCGGCCCACGGCCTCGGCTTCGCCTTTCCGCTCCAGGGCGAGCCTGAGTTCCTCCGAAAGCCGCTGGATCGTTGCTTCCTTCTCCTGGAGCCGCGCGGCGACCGTTTCGGACTGCTGTTTCGCGACGTTGCGGGTTTCGAGGATGCGGCGCGCCTCGTCCCGTTCCCGGCGCAGCGCCCCGGCCTGTTCCTCCAGTTTGCCGCAGCGCTCGGCCAGTTCCGCCGTACGTTGCTCGAATCGCGCCAGGCGTTCGCCCAGGCGGTTGACCTCCTCCCCCCGCCCCTCGCTCTCCTTCGTTGCCGCAGCCAGGCGGGCTTTGAGGTCATGTACCTGGGCCCGTGCCGCCGCATGAGCGGTGCGTTCGCGCTGAAGATCAGCCCGCAATTCTTCGGCGGCCCCGGGCTCGTGCGCGGACGCGCCCAGCGCCCGCAGGGGAGAGTCGGGCGCCAGCCAGCCGCGCAACGCGGTCAGGGATTCCCGCAACTCGGCCCCGGTTTCCTGGTGTTCCTTCTTGAAAGCCGACACCTGGCCGGCGAGCTGGGAGGCCAGGGTCTCCGCTTTCTTGAGCGCGCGTTCCTGGGCGGCCACGCTCTCTCCCATATGCTGCATTGTCCGCAGTTCGGCCTCGGCGCGTTTCGCCCGTTCGCGGTACCCTTTCAACTGGGCCACCACGCGGCGTAACAACGCCTGAACCTGCGGATCCACCCTGGCGTCCGCGATTTGTTCTTCCGACGCGTTGCTGGACTCGGGCACGCGGATAATGGTCCCGCACCCCCTGCACCAGCCGTGCTGTCCGACCGCCGAGTCGGGCACATTGAACTGATGGCCGCATTTCGGACAGGAGAACGCTATCATTCCGGACCTTCCTCAAAATCCGCGCCCTCCGGAGAAACCCGGCCAGCGCGTGCCGCCTCTCGTGAAGTATACCAGACCACCGGCCCGGTCCGGGGCGGGAAAACGCGCGAGTATTGAAGCGTCTCCGGCAGGCAGGTAGACTGAGGACTCCGTTCACCTGAAGGAAAGACAGGGCCCGTGATCGTATGAAGGTGTCCGATGCCGCGGACAGGCCATTGAGTATCGCTTATCTGGCGCCCGAACTCGGAGCGCTGACGTCGACGTTTATCTACCGTGAGGTCGAGGCCCTTCGTCAACGAGGGGTGTCGATCACGCTGTTCTCGACGACCCGCCCTGCCGGGGGACGGATCTCGGAAGAAGCCAAACCGGTGGTGGCGGAAACGCAGTACCTGTACGATGCGTCCAGGCCGGCGCTCGCCATGAGCGCACCGGGCCGATTCCACCGCCACCCGCTGCGTTTTGTCCGCGCGCTGGCCCTGCTTGCACGCGATGCCCTGACGGCGCAGACCCCGTCCGCCGGGGATCGCCTGAAGATGCTGTGGCATTTTCTGCTGGGGTGCCGCCTGGCGGCCGCGCTCGAATCGCGGGGCATCCGCCACCTCCACGCCCATTTTGCGCATGTGCCGGCCGCCATCGCAATGTATGCGGCGCTGCTGGCGGATATCCCGTTTAGTTTCACGGCCCACGCCAACGACCTGTTCGAACGGGGTACCGCCCTGAGGGAGAAGGTACGGCGCGCCGCCTTCACAGCGGTCATCTCGAACTACAACCGCCGTTTTCTGGAGGAAGCCGGCTGCCTCACGGAACGCGTTCACGTTGTCCACTGCGGCCTGGACGCGACCCGGTACGACTTCCGGGCCGCCCCGCCGGGAAACACGCCGCCCCTCCTCTTTTCCGTGGGCCGTTTTGTGGAGAAGAAGGGGTTTCACGTGCTGGTGGAGGCGTTGGCGCTGCTCAAAACGCGGGGCGAGCGGTTTCGATGCCTGATCGCAGGGGATGGCCCGCTGTATGGAGCGGTTCGGGACCGTGCGCAGACCGCAGGCCTTCGTGAGGATCTCGAGATGCCCGGGGCCATGCCGCAGGAACGCGTGAAAGCCCTGCTGGATACCGCGGACACCTTCGTGCTGCCGTGCGTTGTGGCGAAGAGCGGGGATCGCGACGGCATTCCGGTGGCCCTCATGGAAGCCATGGCGCTCGGGGTCCCGGTCGTGTCAACGAACGTGTCGGGCATTCCCGAACTGATACGGAACGGCGAGAACGGCCTGCTCGTACCGGCGGGGGATGCCGAGGCTCTCGCGCAGGCGCTCGGACGCATCCTCCGCGAACCGGCGCTCCGTGAAAGACTCGCGATGCACGCCCGGACAACCATCGAGGCGGAATTCAATCTGGAAACCATAGCCGCGAATCTGGAATGCTTGTTCCGGGAATCGGTCCAAAGAAAACGGAACACCGGAGGTCAGGGATGACCGGGGAACCACGCATGGAATCGTCCGATCGGTCTTATGTTGTCATCATCACCGCCCGTGACGAAGCGAGGTACCTCCAGGGGACCATCGACAGCATCGCCGGGCAGACGCTTCTGCCCGTCGAAATGGTGATCGTGAATGACGGTTCCCGGGACGAGACCGGGGCCATCGCCGATGCGGCCGCCGAAAAGCACGCCTGGATTCACGTGGTGCATCGCGACGACCGCGGCGAACGCAAGGTGGGCGGCGGAGTGGTCGAGACCTTCTACGCGGGATACGAGGCCCTGCGCACGCGGGACTTTGCGTACCAGTGCAAACTGGACGGCGATCTCACTCTTCCGCCGGGCTATTTCGAGGGCATCATCCGAAAGATGGAGGCCGACCCCGCGCTGGGCGGCGCGAGCGGCAAGGTGTTCAATCCGGTCGGCGACGGAGCCGTCAAGGAAGAGCGCATTATCGACGACATGGTTTCTGGCGCGGTGAACTTCTGGCGGCGCGCCTGTTGGGATCAGATCGGCGGCTACGTGCGCATGGTCATGTGGGACGGCATCGCCATGCACCGCGCCCGGATGTTCGGATGGCGCACCCGGAGTTTTCGCGACAAGGATCTCGAGATCATCCATCATCGTCTGATGGGCTCTTCGCACAAGAACATCCTCCATGGCCGCATGCGCTGGGGGCGCGGGCAGTGGTTCATGGGCTGTCATCCCCTGTATATCCTCGCGAGCGGCGTCAACCGCATGTTTGAACGCCCGTATGTCATCGGCGGGGTCTGCATCATGGCCGGCTATTTCGCGAGCATGCTGCAAGGGGCCGAACGCTACGACGACGCCGAATTCCGCAAACACCTGCATGCGTGGCAACTGAAACGGCTCGGCCTGGGCTTCCTGGCGCCCGACGTTACCCCGCGCGAGCGAAGCGTTCCATGAAACCGAACGCGGAACGGTCCCCCTCTCCCGCCGGCACAATCGACCTGTCGTTCGTGGTGATCGGATACAACGAGGCCGGCACACTGAAAGCCTGCCTGGACTCGGTCCGGAACGCGGACCTTGACGGATTGTCGTGGGAGCTGATCTATGTCGACGGAGGCTCCATCGATACCAGCATGGACATTGCCCGGGAAGCGGGTGTCGACCGCCTGCTTGGCGGCGAGACGCGCCGCCGCGCCGCCGAAAACCGCAATCTCGGGCTCGAGGCGGCCACGGGGAGACTGGTGCAGTTTCTGGACGGGGACATGGCCCTGTTTCCCGACTGGCCGCGCGCCGCGGCGGAATTCCTGTACGGTCATGAGGATGTTGCGGCGGTCTGCGGCAATCTCGAGGAGTCGAGCCCGGGGATCCTGTTTGAAGCGCTGCAAATCGACTGGATGCCCCGGGAAGGCGCCATCCGGCACTGCGGCGGCGCCGCGATGTATTTCCGCGCCGCGCTGCAGGAGGCGGGCGGGTTTCCCACGGATGTGGCCTACGGCGAGGAGCCGCTGCTATGCTGGCGCCTGCGCAACGCGCATGACCGGAAAATCTATCAGATGAACCGCGGCATGGCGCACCACAATCTGGGGTTCCGGGGCTTGCGCGATTATTGGCGCCGGAATGTGCGCTGCGGCCAGACCTACGCCGAGATCGCGTCGCGCTGCTGGCGGACGCCCGATCCCCTGTGGAAAAGGGAGTGCATCATGAACGCCGCCTGGGCATTTGCGATGCTGGGCGGTGTTCTGGCGCTCGTCGTGGGGAATGCGTGGGTCAGAATCGCGGTTATGACTGCCGCAGGGTTTGTGCTTGTCAGGAAATTCGTGCAGACCCGGTTGAAAGGTCATTCCGCCCGCGTCGCCCTGGTGTATGCGCTCCATACGTACTTCTCGAAACTCAGTATCGCCTGGGGAGAGTTGCGCTGGTTTTCGCGACAGATCCGCAGAAAGGTCACCGGACAATGAGTAACGCGTACTTCTTCCAGACGCCTGATCCCGGCGATGTGGAGGCGCTGGCGCAATCCTTCAGTTCGCTCCTGGCCGGCGGGCATGAGCGCATCAACCACTATGCCGTGTCGGGCGATGCCGTTTTCGGAATGGCAAGTCCGGACAAGTTCGGCCAGGGTGTCATGCCGCGGTATCTCGAGGAATTCGGGCTCTGGGGCATGCTGGCCGGGGAACTTCACCCGTGCGCTACGCTCGACCGCTGCCGCCAGGCCCACCCCGGAGCGGACACCGGCCTGGCCCTGCTCGCAGCGCTGGCCCGGGACAAGCGCCTGCCCGAAACCTTGCCCACGCTCAACGGCGCGTTTTTCCTGATGCTATGGGACCCGGAGTCGCGCACGCTGGTCGCGGCCAACGACCGCTATGGCCTGTATCCGATGTACTGGGCGCACCGGGACGGGCGCTACTGCCTGGCGAGCCGCGTCCTGGGCCCCGTCCTCGCCGGAGTGGTCACGGGCGACATGGATCCCCTGGCGGTGGCGCAAATACTTACCGTGGACGACTTCGCGGGCGACCGCACGTTGGTGAAGGACGTGTCGGTCTTTCCTCCGGGCACGGTGATGACCAAGACCCCGGACCGCATCGACTGGCAGACCTATTGGACCTGGGACTACCCCGCGGAACCCGGCATTCCCGTCGAGGAATGGGGACAGCGGGCGGGCGCGGCGCTGCTCGAAGCCGTACGCCGGCAGGCGGGGAGCGGCCGCGTTATCGGCGTGACGCTCAGCGGCGGTCTGGATTCGCGGTGCGTTGCGGCGGCCGCGGTTCAATCGGGTCTGTCGCCGCGAACCTTCACCTGGGGCGAAGACCAGTGTTACGATCGCCTGTATGCGGCGCGTATCGCCCGCGTCCTTGGAACCGAGCATCAGGATTGCCCCTACGAATACGACACGCTGGCGGAACGGTTCGAGGACGGCATCGCCGTGACCGAGGGGATGTGCAACACGTTCGACATGCATTTCCTCGCCCATCTGCACATCATCGCCGGGGTGGATGTGGTCCTGAACGGGTTCGCCGGGGATGCGGTCCTGGGCGAGACGTTTCTGCGGGCGCAATGGTCCGCCCCCATGAGCCCCGCGGAACTGGCTGAGAATCTCTTCCGGCGGTATAACCGGTTTTTGAAGGAGTCCGAACTGGCGGACGTTATGCCGGCGGCGCGTGACTTTCGCGCAGAGGATTTCCCGCTCGCCATTTTCAAGCGGCAATTCGAAGAACTTCGGCGCCTGCGCACGCCCGACGCCGCCCACCGCTACCTGTTCGACAACCATGTCCGCCGCAAAACGGCCATGGGCACGGTGCTGATGCGCCAGGCCGCCGAATCGGCCGCCTGTTTCTTCGACTACGATTTCAACGACCTGGTCCGCCGCATTCCAACGGAACTGCGCGCAAGCCACCGCACATACCGGGCGATGATGCGCACGACGTTTCCGGATGTCGCCGGCATCCCCTGGCAGACGACCCTCCTCCCCCCGCTTGCGCCCGAATGGCGGGTCTTGGCGTCAAAAGTGGTGCGCCGGGCCAGTGCGAAGGTCGAGGCCTGGACCGGCTGGCGCGGGCCGACGCGCCGCCAGCCTCCCGCCCTGTTTGCGGAACGTCTTCGCGACGAACTGCGCGACTGGATGGACGCCCTCATCCACGCGGAATACCCCATCCCGGAGGCCCTGCTCAGTCCGGATTTCGTCCGCCGGGTATGGCGCGAACACCTCGATGGGAAAGACCGCTGCCGGCTGCTGGGCGCGCTTGTGCCGGTGTTGGGACTGTCGAAGCTCGCGCAGCGCGTCCGGAACAGGCAGTTCGCCGCCTCCCCCACCCCGAACCGGGTGAAGCGGTGACCGCAACCCAGCGGGCTAATCGGGCAGGTTCGGCTTGCGTGCCCGCACTTCGGCGCCGGACAGCCGCGCCGCGGACCA
>JAAYAQ010000280.1 GCA_012719295.1 Candidatus Hydrogenedentota bacterium
GGCAAAACTATGATTCGTACGTCCCATGCTTCTTAACATACCTGCGCACCGGCGGCGGCAGCAATTCTTCGTACGGTTCGCGGTTTGCGGCCCGGTTGCGTACTTCCGTTGAGGAGACCTCGACCGGTTCCAGGTCCAACAAGGTGTAGCGGCCGTCCAGGACCGCGGGGATCTGGTACGAGCCCGGCCGGGGCGCGACCAGCAGGTGGGCCACAGCGAGGATGCGCTCCGGATCGCGCCACTTCGGCAGGTCCACCAGGGAATCCAGGCCGAGAATCAGGAACAGGGTGGCGGCGGGGTGCTGCTGCTGGAGGATTTCGAGGGTTTCCGCGGTGTAGGACGGGCCCTCACGGTCCAGTTCCACGCGGCTGGCCTCAAACCGGGGTTCGTCCGCGAGCGCGGCCTCCACCATGGCCAGGCGCTCTTCCGCCGAGGCGTGAAGCTTGCGGCGCGATTTGTGGGGGGGATGGGCCGCCACCACAAACAAAACCTTGTCCAGCCGCATCTGGTTCAGCGCGGCGTTCGCAATGCGGACATGCGCCTCGTGGATAGGGTCGAACGTACCCCCGAATACGCCGATGCGCTGCTGCTCACTCACGTATCTGGCCCGATCCCCGAATGATGTACTTCAAACAGGTCAATTCCTGCAGCGCCATGGGACCCCGGCAATGCAGTTTGTTGGTGCTGATTCCGATCTCCGCGCCCAGCCCGAATTCGAACCCGTCCGTGAATCGCGTCGACGCGTTGACATACACGGCCGCGCTGTCCACTTCATCCAGGAAACGTTCCGCCGCGTCATACCGTTCCGTCACGATGCTGTCGGAATGATGCGAGCCGTACCGGTTGATGTGGTCAATCGCGGCGTCGAGCGATTCCACCACCTTGATGGACAGGATCCTGTCGAGGTATTCGGTAGTCCAGTCTTCGTCCGTGGCCTCTTTGCACGAAATGATCTGGCGGGTTTTCGGGCATCCGCGGAGTTCGCACCCGCCCATTTCGAGCGCCTGGGCCGCATCCGGGAGGAATTCCCCGGCGATGTCTTCGTGAACCAGCAGAGTTTCCAGGGCGTTGCACACGCCGGGCCGCTGCAGCTTGGCGTTCAGGACAATCGATTTGGCCATCACGGGATCGGCGTCCGCATCCACATAGACGTGGCAGACCCCGTCGAGGTGCGCCACCACGGGAATGCGGGATTCTTCCAGGATGCGCGAAATCAGTCCTTTGCCGCCCCGGGGCACGACGACGTCGATGTAGCCGTTCATCTGGAGCAGTTCGCCCACGGCGGCCCGGTCGGTGGTCGTGATGATTTGCACCGCGGCCTCCGGCACGCCCGCCGCGACCGCCCCCGCCACGAACACCCTGGCTATGGCAATGTTCGAGTGGATGGCCTCGGATCCGCCCCGGAGAATGGTGGCGTTGCCCGATTTCAGGCACAGCGCGGCCGCATCGGCGGTCACGTTCGGACGGCTTTCATAGATGATCGCAACGACCCCCAGCGGCTGGCGGATTTGCGCGATGCGCATGCCATTGGGGTGCACCGTCTGGCGCACAATGTCCCCGACGGGATCGGGCAGGGCGGCCACCGTCTCCAGGCCCGTGGCCATCGCCTCGATGCGCGTGCCGGTCAGTTCAAGGCGGTCAAGCATCGCGGACGACAAGCCCTTGGCGCGGCCGGCCTCCAGATCGCGTTCGTTGGCCGCTTTGAGCTCCGGCCCGGCCGCGCGGAGGCCCTGCGCTGCATTGAAGAGCGCCGCGTTCTTCACCGCGGGCGACAGCGACCGCAGGATTTGTGCGGCATCGCGGGCCCTGGTGCAAATTCCCGTTATGTCTTCACGCAACGTCATGTCGTACGTTCTCCTCTGCCGGCCGTCGGCGCGCTGCGCGCCGTCCGCATGCCCTGAGATTACGCAAAACGCGCCTACAGCACCACCATATTGTTGCGATGGATGACCTCGTCGAAATCCTTCCGGCCCAAAAGCGCGGCGATCTGCGCACTCTTGCAGCCTTTGATGCGCTCGATTTCCTCGCTGGAATAATTGACGAGGCCCCGCGCGATGTCGCGGTTCCGGGCGTCGGCGACGCGCACCGCATCGCCCATCCGGAACCGGCCTTCCACGCCGGTGATGCCCGCGGCCAGCAGGCTCTTTCCCTGCTTGATGAGGGCGTTTCTGGCGCCGTCGTCGACGCTGATGACCCCGCGCGCCGCGCGCCCGAACGCGATCCAGCGCTTGCGCTGCGACAGGGATTCGCGCGAGGAATAGAAGGTCGTGCCCACCCCCTGGCCCGCCAGCGTGTCGTGGAGGATGTTGGGGCGCCGGCCGTTGGCGATCACCGTGCGCACCTGGGCCGCGCTCGCGATGCGCGCCGCCACCAGCTTCGTCACCATCCCACCGACGGAGGTCTGCTCCGCGGTATCGCCGGCCAGGGCCTCCAGCTCGGGCGTGATCGCGTCGACTTCGGTGATCAGGCGCGCCTGGCTGTTGCGGCGCGGGTCGCAGTCGTAGAGCCCGTCCACGTTGCTCAGAATGATGAGCAGGTCGGCCCCGATCTTGGCGGCCACGCGGGCCGCCAGCGTGTCGTTGTCGCCGAACTTGAGTTCTTCGATGGCTACGGAGTCGTTTTCGTTCACGATCGGGATGACGCTGCTGAGCGCGAACAGCGTGTGGAGCGTGTTGCGGATGTTGAGATAGGTGTCCCGGTTGTCCAGGTCCGATGCGGAAAGCAGCACCTGGGCGGAGCGCAATCCCTCGCCGTAGGTGCGGAAAAGCGTTTCGTAGTAGTGCATCAGGTTGGCCTGGCCCACGGCCGCGGTGGCCTGTTTGAGCGGCAGGCGTTTCGGCCGTTCCGTCAGCCCGAGCGCCGTCATCCCGCATCCGATGGCCCCCGACGAGACCACCAGCAGGTTCAGGTTGCGTTCGCGCTTGAGCCGGCACAGTTCCTTGACGATCTCTTCCAGCACACGGCCGTCGAACCCTGTTGGACCCGTCAGCAGCGACGTGCCGATCTTCACGACAACCGTCTTCACTCTATTCAGGTCGATATTCAAGCTCGGTATCTCCGATATAGATGGACTCGCCCGGCCGTGCGCCGAGCCGCTTCAAGGTCTTGAACAGCCCCATCCGCCGAAGCTTATTCTGGAGATGGGACACGGCTTCGTCATTCTCGAAATCCGTCATCGCCACCGCGCGAAGCACGGGTTTGCCTTCCACGCGGAATCCGCCGCCCTCGCGGGCGACCGTGAACGGCGATTCGTAAGTATACTCCGCTTCCTCGCCCTCTTCCGAGGCCGCCGCTTCCTGCCGGCGGAGCCGCTCCACCTCCGACCAGACGCGCTCCAGTACCGTGCCCACCCCCTCGCCGGTCACCGCCGAGATCGGGTGCGCGCCGCCGTGGGTTTGCGCGAACGTTTCCGCGCGGACGCGGTTCTCGGGGATGTCGATCTTGTTCAGGGCAAGCAGCCGGGGGCGGCCGGCGAATGCCGGGCTGTGTTCCTCGAGCTCGGTCTCCAGCATGCGCAGCGTCGACTCGGGGTCTTCATCGCCCGCGTCGATGACGAACAGCAGCAGCCGGGTCCGCTCGATATGCCGGAGGAAATCGTGGCCCAGGCCTTTCCCCTCGGCCGCGCCTTCAATGATCCCCGGGATGTCCGCCATGGTCATCGTGCGGAACCCGTCGAGTTCGACCACGCCCAGGTTGGGCGTGAGGGTCGTGAACGGGTAGTCGGCGATCTTGGGCGTGGCCGCGGTGACGCGTGCGAGGAAGGTCGATTTGCCCGCGTTGGGCAGGCCGACCAGCCCGACTTCCGCGATGAGCTTGAGTTCCAGGAGGTACTGGGCTTCCTCGCCGGGTTCGCCCAGTTCGGCGAAACGCGGAATCCGCCGCGTCGACGTGGCGAACCGCGCGTTGCCTTTGCCGCCGCGGCCGCCGCGCGCCGCGCAGAAGCGCTCGCCCGGTTCGGCCAGGTCGCAACGCACCTCGCCGGTATCGAGGTCCCGGACCAGCGTGCCCACCGGCACGGGGATCACCGTTTCCGTGCCGGTCTTGCCGTGCCGGTTCGAGCCTTGACCGTGGTTGCCCGATTCGCCTTTCCAATGCGCGTGGTAACGCAGCTTGATCAGCGATGTGACGTCCGGCGACGCGACAAAAAAGACGTCGCCCCCGTGGCCGCCATCGCCTCCATCAGGGCCGCCGCGGGGGACGTACTTTTCGCGTCTGAAGCTACAGCATCCGTTGCCGCCCGCGCCTCCGGTAACCCGTATTCGTACGCGATCGACAAACATGGCGCATCGCCTGTATTCGCCGAGCTACTTCGACTCGGATGTGACGACGTCGACGCGCTTCCGCTGCTTCGTGACGTGCCGGAACTGAACCTCGCCGTCCGAAAGCGCGAACAACGTGTGATCTCTGCCGATGCCCACGTTGTCGCCCGGGCGGAACTGCGTGCCGCGCTGACGGACCAGGATGTTGCCCGCGCGCACCATTTCACCGCCGAATTTCTTTACGCCAAGCCGTTGCGCTGTGCTGTCGCGACCGTTGCGTGAACTGCCGCCTGCCTTCTTGTGTGCCATGCTCGATTCTCCTCTACGCCTGAATGTCCTGAACCCGGAGTTCCGTGTAGCTCTGCCGGTGCCCGTAGGTGCGCGTGTAGTTGTTCTTCCGCTTCTTCTTGAAGACGCGGATCTTCTTCGCGCGGCCCTGCCGGACCACCTCGCAGACCACCTTGGCCGATTTCAGCGCGTCCGGCTCGACTACCAGGCCGTCGTCCTTGCTCAACAGCGCGATCTCGGTCAATTCCACCGTGTCACCCACGGGCGCATCGATCTTCTCGACGCGCAACACGTCGCCCTGGGATACCTTGTGCTGCTTGCCGCCTGTTTTTACCACTGCGTACATGATGCTTGCTCTCCAACACCGCCATGCGCATTCCCGAACCCGGAGAATCCGCGCCAGGGACGCCCATCAGCGCGCCCATCTTCTGTCTGCTAACAACACCTGCCCGCGCCTTCACCGCGGTGCATCACAAAAGCCTCCGCCGCGGCGCGCAATTCCGCGCACCCCGACAACGAGGCCAGATAACTCGACTTCGCATTGCGCGGCGACGGCAGGTTCTCTGTCATCGCCACCAGCCGGCCAAACGCGCCTTCCGCCACGATCTCGTGGCTGTTCGCCGTGGCCCGGGGATCGGCAATCACCCGGACCCGCGTCCGTTCCGGGCCGATGCCCGCGAAGCTCAGGGCCGCGGCCACGTTCACGTTCTTCGGGAACGCTTTCACCGCCTCGAGCGCCGTGCCATCAAAAACAACCTGCGGCTCGTTCAGTCCGTCAAGGCATATCCCGCGCTCGGCGAGATAAGGCGCTCCCTCCAAACCTCTTGGAGGCTTCCGCGTCGTCAGGGTGACGCGGTGCAAGCCGCCTTCGCGCCCTGCGCGCACGCCATCCAGACCCGCCAGCGCGCCCGACGGCAGCCATATCTGCACGCCGTGCTGCCGGGCCGCCTCGAACAGTTCCGGCGCGGTCAGCAGGCCGCCCAGACTGAGAATCAGACAGTCCCGGCGGTGGCGGATGGCCGCGTCAACGACATTCGCCACCACGCCCGCGTCCGCGCATTCGACCAGGAAGTCCACCGACGCGGCGTTTTCTTCCA
>JAAYAQ010000281.1 GCA_012719295.1 Candidatus Hydrogenedentota bacterium
AATACGTGTAGCCCTCCGCCTCGGCCTGAAATCCGAGGAACGGATTGCTCTCACACAGCGCGGCCATCTTCGTGGCGTTCTCGATCTCTTCCTCGACGATGCCCCGCATCGACGCGAGCAGCTCGGCCCGGGAACCGGCTGCGTCGTAGAGAAGCCGCTCGCGCGTGTCGTAAAAGCGCAGAATGTTGTATCCCGTTCGGAACTGGATGCCCAGCGCCTGGGCTACAGTGAGATCGCGCTGCCGCTCCGAATTTTCGGCGCAGAGGGGCGCAAGCGCCAGGAGCTCATCCAGTCCGGTTTGCCACGTTTCCGACATCCGCCCGCAGAGCTCAAGTACCTCCTCCATCGTATGGTTGCCCGAAAAACACTCCCCAATCCGGTCGCCGCTGGGAGGGAATTCCAGTTTCCATACCGGGGAGAGGTTCTTGTGGGCGGGCCTCAAATGGAGCGGCCACACAATGCCGTCGGTAATGGGGCCGTAGTACTGGAACGCGTTCGTGATCGGATAATTGTCGTACGCTTCCCCGAACAGCCGCCACGCCCGCACAACGCGTTCCGCGTGGGCGGGGCCCCAGTCCCGCCGCGCAAGCTCCAGGAGAAAGGCGTCCTCGCTGAGATCGGCCGGGGCAAAAGGCAGCACGCTCGCGGCCGCCCGGTGCATGAGCGACGGCATATTCCCCATATACCAGCACTGCATGACGCTGGTTACGCCCAGCCGCCGCATCGTCGCGTATTTCTGATAGAGGTTGCCCGGAACCGGAATATACGGCACCGTCGATGCCTCAAACGAGTTGCAGGCCTGGAGTTTCGCGCCCAGTTCCACGCCGTTCCCGGCCGCGGCTTCCGCGATGCGCGTGTAAATCTCGCTCGGGCCTATGTAGGAGAGCCAATAGTCGCCCGCATGCCGTTCCTTGCCCAGTTGCAGCTTGGCGCCGTCCGATTCAAAGTTGTACTGACAAATCACGCCGGGCGGGGTGCGCCGCGCGATGTCCACGAGAGGCGCGGTGCTTCGCGGCACGCCCGTGCCGTTTCCCGGCACGTAGAGCCACGAGATCAGCTTCGCCCGGGGATTGGCCGCGTGCATGCCCCGTTCCATCGCCGAAAGCGAGGCGTGCAGAATCTCGCCCGGCGCCTTTTCCGCACAGACCGGGCACGCGACCCGCCAGTTCTCGTCCGCAACGCTCAGGCAGGTCGTCGAACGTTCTCCGAAGCTGATGTTGATGAGCCCCCCGAGATTGGGGACCTCCGAGAAAATGTCGTGCACGGCCTCGTACAGGTAGGTCTGCGCCGCCTCCGAGAACGGGCAGAAAAGACGGCCCGTGCCCGAAAACGGTTTGCTTCCCAGCTCGGGATGGGCCTGCAGCAGCGGGTTGTCGGCATCCATCACCCGGGGTTCAATACAGAAAACAAACACGTTGATGCCATACCGGCGGCATTTCTCGACGGTTTTGCGCAGTTTTTCCAGGCGGCGGTCCCGGTTCGGATCCACCACGGGCGTCAAGGAGGTCTTGCAGATGTCCTTGAACTCAATCGTGAGCCACAGGGCGTTCACGCCATCGTGGGCGATACGGTTGAGGTACCCGTCCGGATAGTAATCCACATCATCCAGCAGCTCGTCCTTGTTCTTGGGCGGCCGCTTGATCGGACCGAAAAAACACCGCGAAATACGGGTGTGGATGAACGGGGCGCGTTCAAGCTCCCCCAGCGGCAGAAAAGGCCCCTCGGCGCTCATGAGCCGGTCTTCCAGAAAGTAGATGCCGCGCCGGATCCCTTCCGTGTCGCCCGCCTGAATGCGGCATTCGGCTTCTTTCACGACAAGCCGGAAGGTCTCGAAACGGTTCGTGGGCGCCTGTTCGGTGATGATGCGGTACGGACCGTTCACCGGCAGCTTGACGCTTCCGAAGAAGTCCTGCAGGTCCTGGTACGCCGTATCGAGCACGCCGTCCGGGTCGGGATACGCCGTCTCGACCGTGACGCCTTTCCCAAGGTCCGCCTCGCCGTCCGCGGCCTCCATTCTGTCCCAATGCGGCATCCAGGTCAGCGGCGCTGCCAGGGCTTCCACAAAGGCCCATTCGCTCTGCGGGGGGCTCGGCGGCGGTTCGGGCGGGGTGCCAGCGTTCGGCATGCCCATGCCCGCCGCAACAATCCAACAACCCAGCGCGCAACTGACAGTCACGATCATCGGGCCTCCTTGGCGCCTGCTCTGGCGAATGTGATTGTGAGACCGGGACAAGGTGAAACCGCAGCCATTCATGCAGTATGCTCAGGCGAACGAGTCCCGTCTCTTCCCTGCAATCCCAGCCTAACGGAAGGCGGCGCGGAAAAACAAAGCAAAAATGCGTCCGCCCGCGTCCGGAGAGCGCGGCGCATATCGCGAGCACGGCGCCGGATGCCCTGCGTGGAGGTCGGAATACGTATTCGTGAGCGAATTCGCGCCAGATAGTCCCCGGAGATCGCGCTGGAACAATATCGTGCGGCCGCTTCGGTCGCGCAATTACCGGCTGTTTTTCGTGGGGCAGGGCATATCGCTGACCGGCACCTGGATGCAACGCACGGCGCTGCTCTGGCTCGTCGGCACCATGTATGCCGACGAAAAGACGGCCGCGTTCTGGCTGGGCGTCGTGGGGTTCTCGTCCCAGATTCCCGCGCTCCTTCTGACGCCTCTTGCCGGGGCGCTTGCCGACCGCTGGAACCGCCGCCGGATGCTTCTGGCGGCGCAATCGCTGGCCATGGTCCAGTCGTTTCTGCTGGCGTTTCTTGCCCTTTCCGGCGAGATACAGATCTGGCAAATCGTAGCGCTTTCGCTCTGGCTGGGCGTGGTCAACGCGGTCGATGTGCCGACCCGGCAGTCCTTCGTCATTGAGATGGTCGAACGTCCCGAAGACCTTACCGGGGCCATCGCACTGAACAGTTCCCTCGTCAATGCCGGCCGCCTGGCAGGGCCTGCTCTCGGCGGCCTGATGACCGCCCTGTTCGGCGTGGGCGCGTGTTTTCTTCTCAACGGGTTCAGCTTTCTCGCGGTCATCCTCGCCTTGCTGGTCATGCGCACCAGTCCGCGGTCCCGGCAGCCGGGCACGAAACACGTTTTGCAGAATCTGACCGAAGGGCTGGTCTATGCGTTCACGTTTCCGCCCATCCGGGCCTTGCTCTTGATCATGGCGCTGGTCAGCCTTGCGGGCATGCCATACCACTCCCTGCTGCCGGCATTCACGCGGCATCTCCTGGACGGCGGCCCAAAGGGCTACGGAGCTCTGGTGGCGGCGGCCGGAGTTGGCGCGTTGTCCGGTGCGCTCTATCTCGCCAGCCGGTTCTCCGCCCGGGGCCTGCTCCGGCTCATCGCCATCGCGCCGGCCCTTTTCGGCAGCCTCCTGCTGGTCTTCTCCCTGAACCGCTCGTTTCCGCTGGCTCTGGTGCTCATGCCGCTGCTCGGCCTGGGCCAGATGCTGCTGATGGCCTCCTGCAACACGGTCCTCCAGACCATCGTCGACGACGACAAGCGCGGCCGGGTCATGAGCTTCTATTCGCTTTCCTTCATGGGCGTCGCGCCGTTGGGCAACCTCCTGGCGGGCGTGGCGGCCCGCGAATTCGGTTCGGCCGCGACCATGGCTGTCGGGGGCGTGGCGTGTGTCCTGGGCGCCATCGCGTTTACCCGCCGGCTGCCCCGGCTGCGCACGCTGATTCGTCCCATTTACGCCAGCAAAGGGATCGTCACCGACGTCGCCGCGGGAAACCGGGTGGCCGCCAGCGAATGCTCCGGCGCAGTCAACGGAGGAGGGGAGAACCGCACAACGTCACCGTCCGCCAGTCAGGACCGCCCCCGCTTCGTGCCTTGATCGGTGGGTCGGGACACGGCCCCTCCCTCGCGCGTCCGGCGAGATGTGCCGGCTCAGCGGGTCCGTGACGGGGCGTCGTCCGGGTCTGCGCGCGGGCCCCGCCGGTTATGATCACTTGACCTGTTCGGTACTCTTTGACATACTTGCCGCGTTGGGTCCGTCGTTATCATCCCCTCGGGCAGATGATCCGCCGGCACGGCACCTGCCCACGGCGGAACGGCGGAAGGGCCACTAACACGCAGCGGGAGAGAGCGCTTATGGCAGCGGGACCCCAACTCTGGGGATTGTCGATCTTTGACGTTATCATCATCCTCGCCTATGTCCTGGGCGTCGTCGGGATCGGCACCTATTACGGGAAATACGTCAAGTCGGCCAAGGATTTCTTTCTGGCGGGCCGGGCCCTGCCCTTCTGGGCCATCGGCATGTCCATCGTGGTGAGCGACATCGGCGCCAGCGACTTCGTGTTCGTGGGGGGCGCCACCTATACGTATGGCGTCTCCGCCGCGAACTTCGACTGGATAGGCTCGATGCCCGCCATGGTCATTGCCGCGTTCATTTTCATGCCCTATTACTGGCGCGCCGGCGTCTACACGATCCCGGAGTTTCTCGGCCGCCGCTACAACATGGCGGTCCAGATCATCCACGCCGCGATCTGGGGTGTGTTTATGGTGACGATGCTGGGCGTCATCTTTCAGGCCACCGGCAACTTCATGTCGAGCATTCTCGGCTGGCCGATCTGGGTCGGTGTGGCCATCACGATTGTGGCCGTGTTCATCTACACCTTCTCCGGCGGTCTCGCGGCCGTCGTCATGACCGACGTAATCCAACTCGTGGTCATGTTCGTCGGCGGGCTGTCGCTGCTCGCGCTGGCGATGTGGGAGGTCGGCGGGTGGGGCGCCCTGCAGGAACAGGTGATCGCCATCAAGGGCGAAGGGCATCTCACGATGCTGCAGCCCAATAACGACCCCAATACCCCGTATCCCTGGGCCGGAATCGTGTTCGGGCTCGGACTGGTCATGTCGACCGCCTATTTCAGCGGGCATCAGGGCGTGGTACAACGCGTGTTTGGCGCGCGCTCGGAATGGGACGCCAAGGGCGGCATGCTCTTCGGCGGATTCCTGAAATCCTTCATCCCGCTGATGGTCGCCCTTCCGGGCCTGGCCGCCATCGTCATTCTTCCCGAAGGCGTCATCACCAAAGGGGACGATGCCGTGCCCTCCATGATCCGCCATCTGATGCCGGCGGGCGTGCGCGGCCTCACCTTCTCGGCGCTCGTGGCATCGTTTCTGTCCAGCGCCGACACCTACCTCAATTCCGCCTCCACCATCTGGACCACCGACCTCTATGGCCGCGTCCATGAGTTCTTCACGGGACGCCTCCCCGGCGAGAAACACGGCCTCGTCATGGGCCGTCTCTTCACCATCATCTTCGTGGTGGTTGGAGCGTCGCTGGTGCCCATTCTGGACCGGGTCGAGAGCATGTACAATTTCATCCAGACCTCGCTGTCGATGTTCCAGGGGCCGGTATTCGCCATTCTCCTCCTGGGCATCATGTGGCGCCGCGCGAACCGCTGGGGCGGTCTCGTCGGCATGCTGAGCGGCGTCGCGTTCAGCACGGTGCTCAACTTCACCGAAGGCCTGTTCCCCTCGGCCGACGCGTTCCTGTTCGTGGCATGGTGGTCCTTTGTGTTTACCATTGTCGTCACGGTCGTCGTAAGCCTCCTGACGAAACCCGAGCCGGAGGAAAAAATCCGGGGACTCGTTTTCGGCCAGGTGATGCAGGATGGCCAGATTCAGCGTGTGCTCGCGGAAAGGGTTGAGTAAATGGATGCCCCCCAGACCGATCCCAACCTGATGACAAGGATATTCAAGCCCGTTCTGGAACCTTTTTTCAGCCCTATCAATGATTTCCTGGGCCGGTACTATATGCCCTGGGCGACCATCTGCGCCCTCGGCCTGTTTATCGGCGCGATGATCTGGGTGTTTACGCTCCGCAAGGAATATGTGAACGTAGACGCCCCCAAGAAGGGCTTTTTCTACGACCTGCGGTTCTGGACCATCATCTCCATGCTGCCCCATGTGTTGGTCTATCTTTACTTCTCGAAATGGAGCTAGCCGTGAGCGACCAAGATCCTCTCAGTCATGTTAAACGCGATGCCGAGGCCCTCCTTATCCTTGGCGCGTTTCTGGCGTTCCTGGCCGTGATCGTTCTCGTGGCCACCGTCTTCCAGGCGCCGGGTCATGCCCGTGTGGTCAACGGTGGCGCGGGGCTGGCGTTATTGCTGATTGGCGGCGGCATGGCCGGCTGGAGCCGCGTTCTCCGGAAGCGTTTGTCTAGGTAGCCACCCAACAGCCCGGCTGTCTCAACGTCCGCCCCGGATCTGGGGCGTGCCTGCGAGATCCACTGCGTCGATGGAGACCCGTCCGTTGTCCCACACCACCAACCCGGTACCCATCGATTTGACCCTGACTGACCCGCCCGGTACCTCGAGCCGCAACCGGGCCGCCGGACCGTTGTACCCCGCCACCCACAGCCGGGCGCCCGGGTTGCCGTACAGCCAGGCGGGGTTCTTCCCGCAGGTCAATACGGCATCGCCCACAACCACCTTTCCTGCGGCGTTTTGCCGTGCCAAAGGCGATTCGAGCATCGGCCAGCCCAGTTCGCCCTCATGCGTCCACCGGCGGTTAAGTTCCCAGGCAAGCAGATCAACCTCGATGCCCAGCGATTCGCCAGCCCGGGAATACTCCACGGTCCATGGGCGTTGTTGGTCGTCCCGGTAACCGGTGACGGGCGGCGCCGCCTCGTCTCTCAGACGGCCGGAAACGACGGCCTTCACGAATGCGCGCGGGTCGGGATAATCCGAACGGTCCGCCGCTTCCGCATAGAATCCGCAAAACGGTTCACCTCGAAAGAACCGGCTTTGCCGATCGGCGTCCCAGAAGGTCTTCTCCGGTCCAAGATAGTTGTACAGTTCAAAAACGAGTTCATCCTCCACGGCCGCAAGCCGCATGGGGGCGTCTACGCCCATGTCGCTGCGCGTCAGGGGCCGCACGGCCAGCAGCATACCGCCCGCCACGAAGGTGACCGTCTGGCCGGGGGCGACCGGCGCGGGAAACTCTCCAACCACGTCGTCTCCAATCCACACGCTCTCCACGAGACGGCGCTGCGTACACACCACGGCGAGTTTGGCCGAACGGCACGTGAATTGACTGGCGGGCGCGAGACTGGCGGGGTATTCGAGGATCCGGGGCGCATACAAAACAATGGCACGAGACCCCCATTGCGCGGCATACGCCTGGCCCGCATCCGCAAGACGCGTGGGCTGGCTGCGGTCCGCGGGCCGTTCCGGGTCGCCGAACCATGTGTCGTCGACCAGGTAGCGCGTGAAGATCACGACCGGTTTGCCGGACTCCGGCACGGGACAATGAACCACAAACGGGTGGGTTTGCCGGCTGATTTCGCGCGTCGCGGTCCCCAGCGCGAACGAAGGGGTTTGGTACAGCGTGGTTCCGATACGCCACTCCGCGTGCGCGGTTTCGGTCAACTGTACCGGCAACGTGGCTGCATTCAACGCCGCGCCGAGCCAGGCCGGCGCCGTGCCATCCGCGACCCATTGCCGGATGATGTCCCTCTCGGGTGCGTTCGTGCACATCACGTCGTCAAGAAAGCCGCGGCTGTATGCTCCGGCAAGCCGCCCCGTCGAGCTCTGAAGATGGAGTGCGGCGCTCAGGGCCAGCCGCGCGGCCATCGTGCGCGCCCGGATTCGCGTGGCGTCGTCTCTCACCAGGTCGGCAATGAGGTCCAGGGCGCCCATCGTGACGCCCATGTAGTTCGGACTGTTGAATTCGTACACCGTGCCGTTGGCGGCCGTGACGTCTGCCAGCCGTTTGAGCCTCTCGTAGCCGCGTTCGCGAATTCCCGGATCGTCCAGAAGTTCCCCCCCGAGACAGGAGCTCAGGCAGTCGAGCGAGGCGATGTTGGTATACGTGATGGCGACATCCATGCGCCGGATGGCGTCGCAGCCGTACCGGATGCTCTCCAGTACGCGCTGGCGCATTCCGGGCGAAAGGCGGTCGGCATGACGGATCATCATGGGAACCAGCGCCCGCTGGGTGAATCCGACCGCGTTCAAATCCTGCACGGCGGGCGCTTCTCTGTACCACAGGTAGTTCCCGTGATAGGCATGCCCGGGCCGGGTCTCCTGACAGGCCAGCACGGCGTCCAGGACCTTCTCCGCGAGAGTGAGGTCTTCCGGAGTTCCGTTGGCCACGAGTCTCTCCGCGAATGCGGCCGAGTCCAATACGGAGTGGTCTGACCCCGTGCTTCGGGTACGGATCATCATGTTGACGCTGGGGTCGAACCCCGGGGGAATCTCGAGGCTTGCGCCCAATGCGGCCGTGGCGATCATGGCGGCGAAAAAGGTCATGGACAACGCTCCTTCTCGAATACGCGGGCAACGCGCCCGTCGCGTCCGGCGGTCTCGGTAAGCCGGGCGCTTCGCGCCGCTTTTGCTCGTCACGGCCGGGCATGTGCGCGCCATTCTCACACAACAGCGAGGGTCATTCCAGTGCACGGCTCCGAACGGGCTTCAGGCGCGGGCATACAAGCCGATTTCGGTCGCGAGTGCTGCTACAATACGTCTCGGAATGAATTGAGTCGAGGGAGGAACACGCATGCCGCTCATCACTGCCGCCCTGCTCGTATGTGCTTCCGTCGCCGGCGCGGAACCGCTGCAGATCGGAAACCACAAGCAGTTTTTCATCGACACGCAGTTCTTCGCGGAAGCGCATCATGTAGCGCTCCGTGTCTGTACCGCGGAAAAGACCGGCGAACATACGCTGGAACCGGATCAGCCGTGGGAAAGCGCGTCGCTTAACTGGTTCAGCGTGATCGAGGATACGGGAAAATACCGCATGTGGTACGAGGCCTACGACGTCGAGGGATGGCCCACCAGCGACGACACCTCGTTCTGCTACGCGGAATCTGCCGATGGCGTGCATTGGCAGAAGCCTTCCCTGGATCTGGTCAAGTACCATGACATAGAGCAGACGAACATTCTCTTCCGCATGATCGGGACCGCCGGCGCCCGTTCCCGCGTTCACGGGGCCGGCGTATTCCTCGACCGCAATGCGCCTGAACCCGAGCGCTACAAGGCCGTTTCCCAGGGTATTTTTGCCGGATTGGGCGACCCGCCGCACAGGGTCGCCGGAATGTACAGCCCCGACGGCCTGCATTGGACGCGGTACCCCGAGCCCATCTGCCCCGTTTTCGCGGACAGTCAATACTCGGCGTTCCGGGATGCGCGCAGCGGTCAGTATGTCCTCCTGGGACGTGTTGGGGGACGCGGGAGGGCCATCGGGAGGAGCCAAAGCGCCAGTTTCACCCGGTTCGATCCGCTCGCGCTCGTGCTCGAATCACACGAACGCGACATGCCGCAGTGCGATATCTACAACCCGGCCGCGATCCAGTATCCCTACGCGGAAAAAATCTATTTCATGTTTCCCAGCGTGTATCGCCACGATACGGACACGCTCGATGTCGCGCTCGCGGCCAGTCGCGACGGCGTTCGCTGGACCTGGCCCGAACCCGTTGCGCGGTTTGTCCCGCTCGGCGCCCCGGGCGATTTTGACAGCGGTTCGCTCTACATGGGGCAGGGAATTCTCCGAAGGGATGACGAGCTCTGGCTGTATTACAGCGGCAGTCCGCTCAAGCACAACGAGGCGGAGCTTCCCAACCTCACCATACCCGGCAACCGGCGCATCTACAGCCGGGTCACGGTGCCGTTGGACCGGTTTGTAGCCGCGGCCGCCGGACCCGAAGGCGGCAGCTTCGTCACGCCGGTTCTCTTATTCGAGGGTGACAGCCTGGTGCTCAATGTGCAGGTGCTCGAGAGGGGCCATGTGCGCGTCGGTTTGCTCGATGACCATGACCAGCCGGTTCCCGGGCGGTCCGTCGAGGAGTGTCTGCCCGTTGCCGGCGACCACACTGCGGTCACGGTCGCCTGGAGCGACGGTTCCCGCGTGTCGTCGCGCGCAGCCGCCCCAACCCGGCTTGTGTTCCAGATTCAGAACGCGCGGCTCTACACCTTCCAGTTTGTCCCGTCCGGCAAAGAACCCGGCTGAGGCCTTGTGCACACCCGTGTTCGGGCGGCTCAGATCCAGTTCAACACGCCCGCAAACAGAGCCAGACACACGATGTTGAACACATAGATGGCCGAAACCACACCGATTTTGTGCTTGAGATTGTTCATGTCGTAGACCCGGAAGGCAACGAGGAAGAATGGGAGGTAACCCAACAGAAAGATCAGCCACGGCGCGCCGCGATTCCACCACGCGTAGTCCCATGTGAGCGCTCCCGCGTAGTTCAACAGGTATTCCACGAACACGCAAAACGCCGAGCCGGTAAACGCAAAAAAGAGGCGGTTGGGCAGGCCGAGGATTCTCAGGTCTTTGGCGGCGGGGAGCAGCTTGGTGAATATTATGCCGGCAACGGCAAACATGAAGCAGATCTCGATGTTCAGGCCGATCAGAATGAGGAACGCGGTCTTTCCGGGCGCCGCCCAGACCGGGGCGTGCTGCGTGAAGTGAAGCACCAGGGCGTTCCAGGTTTCATTGAACCAGTCCATCCCCCAGAAGGCCAGCCCCGCCAGCACAAGATCCCAGTTGCGGCGCTCAATCTCGACCGCGTACACGTACACCACAAGCGCCAGGAGGGGGATCACATACCACTGAAACTGGCTGCTGTCGCGTAGAATGCGTTGCGCTTCCAAGGCAGATGGGGTCATATCATGTCTCCACACGTTGAGTTGCCGCCAACACTATCCGGTTCTAGACGATTTCAATATCCACGGCGCCGACCCAGTGCGCCGCATGGTCCTTCCACGGCTGCGGCGGTGTACAGTCGAAGACCGCAACGAATTCCTTCGCGCCCGTCGCGATGATGTCCGTGTATCCCGTGGTGAAGAACGGCGCGAAAAGGACCTCGTCGCTCCAGGTCTTGCCTGCATCGGTGCTGAATGTGACGCAGTTTCCCCAGCGCGGGTAGGCAAGACCGCCGTAGGTGAGCGCAAGCACACCGTCCCCGAGGGCCATACGGGGGAAGCAGCCCCGCGCCTGGTCCATGGGTTTGGCGGGCGTCCAGGTTTTCCCGGTATCGCTCGAGAACGAGATGATCAGCGGCGCGCTGGGTGGACCGGGCTCGTAATAGGCGTCGGCCGGAAGCGTGCCCGGATGAATCCCCGTCCCCGGGATCGCGTACGACAAGTCGTGGTACCGCTCCTTCGGCGCGGCCATCAGCGGGTTGTGATCGTCGTTGACCAGCCGCGCCACGCAGACCAGCTGCCCTCCGCCGGCATGCGCCACATTGGGCTCGCAGGGACCCCACAGTGTCCAGCCCCGCTTCGTTGCGCCTTCCGGATCGTCCAGCTTGTCCAGCGAGGCGATGTGGCTCACGAACCGCCAGGTCTTGCCCCGGTCAAGCGATTCCGTGAGAAAGGTGCGAAACACCCACGGCTCGTGGGTCCCTTGCATCGCCGCGAGCAGCCGCCCGTCCGGAAGTTCAATGATATTGCCGTGAAACCACTGTTTCTCTTCCGCCTTGAACTGGTCTTCGGGCAGCCACAGGGTGCCGTCCTCAAGGGGGCCGCGAAGGGTGTGCCATGCATCGTCGGATTCCCAGCGCCGGGTCGAGCGCAGGCCGGCCGAGCCCGGAATGGGCTTCGTCTCGTAATGAACCGACACCGCGCAGCCTGAACTGGGATGGAACGTGTTCAGGCCCATGCCGTCCACGCCCGCGGTATGGGGGCGCCACGACCAGCCGCTGTCTTCGGACCGGATTGCGGTCAGGGGGCCGCCCTCTTCAACCGCCTGCGCGAAGAGGATGATCGAGCCGTCGCCAAACCGTGCGAGGTTCGGGAACATCGGGCCCCGCATCACGACGCGCGGGCTGCCGACTCGGATCTCCAGACCGCCCCGGCGTTCCCGGCGAGCCGCGTAGGGCGATGGAAAGGCATCGCGTGCGGGCTCGCCTGCCGGCGCATCCCCTTCCTGCCCCCGCACCCAGGGTCCAGCCGCCAACCCGCCCGCCGTCAAGCCCAGGAATCGGCGCCGATCCATATCCAGACTCCTCCGGTTCGTATGCTGCACGATGAGTTGAGGCAACGCAGGAAGCAAGTATACCATGGGGGAAGAGGGCGGCGGGGAACGCCGGACGCGCCCTGGGCGGCCGGTCTGCCGAACGCATCAACAGGGGAGGATTCACATGCGGTTAGTGTACGGATTGATGAGTCTGGGCGTTGTTTTACTGTCTGTTTCCGCTCCGTCCGCTGCCGCGGAGCTCTGGTTGCACCCCCAGTGCCGCCAACTGCCCACCGACACCCTGGGGCCCTTCGTCACCCTCGGCGACGGACGCATTCTTGCCGTGCATGATACCCAGGCGCTGATCAGCGCCGACGAAGGCGTCACGTGGCAATCCTCCCCGATATTCAAGGAAGGAGAGAACGTCTCCATCAGCACGGAACGCGCCCTGTGCCGGACCCGAAACGGGGCGATCATCGTTGCATTCATGAACATGCGGGAAGAGGACTGGCGCTGGAACAGCCAGACCCACGACGCCGACCCCGGAACGCGTCTGCCCAACTGCGTGATCCGAAGCCTCGACGACGGAAAGACCTGGCAGGATTTCCAGAAACTCCACGATGACTGGACCGGCGCGGTCCGCAACATGCTCCAGACGCGCGACGGGCGCGTCGTCTTCACCTCCATGCGCCTGCTGAACCGCCCCGGCCGCCACTCGGTGCTGACGTACTCCTCGACCGACGATGGCCTCACCTGGAAACCCAGCAACATCCTGGACCTCGGCGGCAACGGCCATCACGACGGCGCTACGGAGGCTACCGTCGAGGAACTGCGCGACGGCCGTCTCTGGAAACTCATCCGCACCAATCTGGGCGTCTTCTGGCAGGCGTATTCCGAGGACGGGATCTACTGGAGGACCATGGGGCCCACGACCATCCCGGCAAGCAGCGCGCCGGGACTGCTCAAACGGCTGGCAAGCGGGCGCCTCATGCTGGTCTGGAACCGGCCGTTTCCCGAGGGGCAGACCGAGTATCCCCTCACCGGCGGCGATTGCCAGTGGTCGGAAGTCCCGGTGAGCAACCATCGCGGCGAACTCTCCGTGGCCTTTTCCGAAGACGACGGAAAGACGTGGACCGCGCCCGTTGTGGTCGCCCGGCAGCCGGGCGCCTCGCTCGCGTACCCGTACGTCTACGAACGGACGCCCGGCGTGCTCTGGCTCACCACCATGCAAGGCGGTATCCGCGTGGCGTTCAACGAGGCCGATCTGCTCTCACAATGAAACGTGCGCCCGGGGAGCTCGATGTTACATAATGACGCGGTCTCTGGCGCGCGCTGCAAAAAACTGTGTCCAACACGCAACCCGTTCGCTCAGGAGCAATGACCGTGAAAACCATTCCGTTCCTCTCGATATGCGTGCACGCCGTGCTCGCGGCGCTCACGCCCGCGCATGCCCAGGAAGCCCCGGACGTTCCGTCCGCCATGAAGCCGTTGATGGATCGCATGGTCCACCACACGCAGGGCTGGGGCGTGCTTGGCGTCGGGACCGCTGCGCACGCGCCCGGCATTCAGCCGGAGCCATTGACCATCGGCGACCAGACCTACACGCACGGGCTGGGCTCGCACGCACCCTCGGAGATCGTCTTTCTGCTGGACGGGCAGTTCCTCGCCTTTGAGGTGGAATGCGGTGTACATCGCCAGCAATTCGATGCTGGTACGGTCGTTTTCAAGGTCTTCGTCGACGATCAGGAGGTGTTTGACAGCGGCGTGATGCGGCAGACGGACCCCGCGCGAAAGGTCAGCGTGCCCGTTAAAGACGCCTCGGAATTGCGCCTGGTCAGCGAGAACGGGGGCGACGGCATCACCTGCGATATGGCCAGCTGGGTCAACCCGGTGCTGACTCCGAACCCCGAGGCGAGCCAGCAGGCGAAGACGCTCGCTGTCGACGTGGCGCCTTTCGCGTGCGTCGCGGCCTGGGATCCGGCCCGAGTCGAAGGCGCCAAAGCCAATCGCCTGGAGCCCATCCCCGAAGACGACCTCTTCATGCGGACCGAGCTCGCTCCCAATGCCGAGGGCCTCTACGAAGCAAAAGTCTACCCCGACGGGCGTGCCTGCATCGGGCTCGAATGGCTGGAACGCCGCCGTATCAACCATCTTGAACTGGAGTTTGCCGCCGCGCCCGCTTCGCTCGAAGGGGCGGAGCTCCAATACTGGTCGATGACTCAACACGGCGGCTCGCCCGGCGGATCCCGGTGGCAAGGCCAATGGAAACCGCTCGTGGGCGCGCAGAATCTCGAGGGCGCCCTGTGGAGCGCCGAGCCGGACTGGAGCGGTCTTCCCGAAGCCTACACGGGCACGCTCAAAGTGCGCTGGATACTCCCCCCGGCCGCCGCGCCGTTCCGCATCAAGGCCCTCCGTGCCTATCCCGCGTCGCGCTGGCTCGAAAAGGACCTGCGCGTCGTGACCCGCGACGCGCAAGGACAGAGCGGCAGCCTCGACATGTACAACGGGGAGATCGTCGGGCAGGACCATCCCCACCGCATCGCATTCGCGCCCGGTGAACCGCTGCGCCTGACCGTCCGGTATTCCACCGGCCGGCGCTGGGAACTGGCCGACCGTACGGTGATGCGTTTCAAGCTCCCTGGCGGCTCGTTCGGCGTTGCCGTCACGGACGTGCTTGACAAGGGCGCCGTGTACGTCGAACACGCCAACGCGCTCATCTGCGATGCCGCCCGGCCTCAAACCATCGACGAATACCTGGCCTCGGTTGCGGACAGGCAGACCCTTCTCGAACAGGTCCGGCAGAAGCCGGATCAAACGGTCGCGCAGGCCCTGCGCCACGTCCACCGGCTCGACGGCGATCTCGGTCCCACGATGCTCTCGCTGGCGTGCGATAACCGCAAGTTCATCGTCGCGCGGGAAGGCGCCGTCCAGTTTGACGACCGTCCCGAGGTGTACAACTACGTCGAACACATGTACAACAAGCCCTATGCCTGCGGCATGACGCCTTCGTTTGGCTCCGGCGCGGCCCGGAGCGTGAGCCGCCGGAACGAGCGCGACTGGGCGCCCATGCCCGTGCTCACCGTGACCGAGGGCGCGCTCGCCTATCGTCAGCGCACCTTTGTCGCCCCCTTCGGCAAGAGTGACGCGCCCGCCGAGGCGCCGTGGTATCTCCAGTACCGGCCCCTGGGCGTGGCCGAGTTCGCCGTGACCAATCACGGTGACGAACCGGCCCAGGCCGCGTTCGCACTGCAGTTCACGGCCGACGCCGAATCGTCCACCCCGGCCGGGGTGCGGCTCGTGAACGGCGTGGCTCTGGTCGAAAAGAATGACAAGCTCCTGGCCCTCGTGCGTTTCGACGATGCGGAAGGACTGGAAACTCAGGCGGAGAACGGCGTGCTGCGGGTGACCGGTCCCGTGCCTGCCAAACAACTGCGCGGGTTCACGGTCTACTGGCCCCGCTGGGAAGGCGCGACGCCCGCTGATCTGGACAACAGCCCCGCGCCGGACCTGCTGAAGGAACAGACGCTTGCCTATTGGGATCGCATCGTCGACGAAGCCTCGCCGGTGGACATCCCGGACGTCCTCGTCGATAACCTGATCCCCGCCTCACAGATCCACTGTCTGCTCGCCGCGCGCAACGAGAATCTGGTACGGATCGCCCCGTGGGTCTCGTCCTGGTATTACGGTCCGCTGGAGAGCGAAGGCCATTCCGTTGTCCGGGGCATGATGGCCGCGGGGTACCTCGATTTCGCGCGCCGTGCCCTCGAGTACTACATTGAACGTTACAACGAAGACGGATTCCTCACCACGGGCTACACGGTCATGGGCACCGGCTGGCACCTCTGGACACTCGGCGAATACTACCGTCTGGCACACGACCCCGAGTGGATGCGGGCCCAGGCGCCGAAAGTCGAGAAGGTCTGCCGCTGGATCATGAGCGAGCGGCGGAAGACCATGCGCACGGACGCCCGGGGCAATAAAGTGCCTGAATATGGTCTGATGCCGCCCGGCGTGGGCGCCGACTGGGAAGTCTATGCCTATTACTTCTATCTGAACGGCTATTACTGCGCCGGTCTTCGCGCGGCCGCCGAGGCCATGGCCGATGCCGGATGGCCCGGCGCCCAGGAAGTGCTGGACGACGCCCGGGCGTATGAAGAGGACGTCCGGCGCGCCTACGCGTGGATCCAGGCCCAGGCCCCGGTGTTTCCGCTGCGGGACGGCACGTGGGTCCCGGAGTATCCCACACACGTCTACAGCCCGTGTCCCATCGAGAACCTGTACGTAGGCGAAGACTTTGGCCGAAGCTGGTGCTATGACGTCGAGCTCGGCGCTCACCACCTCATCCCCTTCGGCATCCTTGACCCCAACGGCCCTCAGGCGGACTGGATGATCAATCACATGGAAGACACCCAGTTTGTGCGTCCCGGCTGGTTCTACTATGAGGACAAGGAGGCCAACGAGGCAGACTGGTTCAACCTGGGCGGTTTCGCCAAGGTACAGCCGTACTATGCCCGCACCGGCGAAGTCCACGCGCTGCGGGACGACGTCAAGCCGTTCATCCGCACCTATTTCAACAGCGTCATGTCGCTCCTCAACCGCGAAGACCTCTCCTTGTGGGAGCATTTCATGAACGGCGCGTACAACAAAACCCACGAAACGGGATACTTCGTGCACCAGTCGCGCCTGATGCTTGTGCAGGAGCGCGGCGAGGAACTCTGGCTTGCGCCGTTTGTCACCAGCAACTGGCTGCGCGACGGCATGCGTGTGGCCGTGCGCCACGCGCCGACCTTCTTTGGCCCCGTGTCCTATACCATCACATCGAACGCCGCGGACGGCCACATTACCGCGCTTATCGACCCGCCCGCGCGTTCCACCCCACGGGCGGTCGTTATCCGGCTGCGCCATCCCGACGGCAAACCGATACAATCCGCGGGCGTGAGCGGCGCCAGGGAATATGTCATCGACGCCGCGCACGAATGCATCCGTATTGTGCCGGACCGGAACCCGATTCGTGTTCGGGCCGTGTACGGGCCGTAGCCGGTGGATTGCGCCAGCCTGCAGCCAAGGAGAAACAGGAAGTAAACCGGGGAGACTCGATCTGAAACCACGCGGTTTTGTCTTCAGGAACAGGACGTCTGCTGAACGCATCTGGAGTACTGTGCGATGGATTTTACACTGAGTGCAATTGACATCACGATCATCCTGGTCTCGTTGTTGCTCGTCGTGGGCGTGGGGCTCTGGGCTTCCCGCAAGCAGGGCCGTACCGCCCGCGACTACTTTCTCGCGTCCGGCAGGTTGCCCTGGTGGATCATCGGCGCCGCGTTTGTCTCGACCAGCGTGTCGAGCGAACAGATCGTCGGCACCATCGGTCAGGCCTATCAGCACGGCATGGGCATCGCCAACTGGGAATGGTGGCTGCTTCCCGTTTACAGCGTGCTCATCGTCATCTTCATCCCGATTTACCTCCGGAACAAGATCTCGACGGTCCCGGAACTACTCTCCCGGCGCTTCAGTTCCGCCTGCGGCGATATCTACAGCTACATCATGCTTTTCGCCTACATCTTCGTCTTTCTGGTGCCCGTGCTCTATGGCGGCAGCCTCACGTTTGCCAGTCTGACCGGATGGAACTTCTACTACATTCTCTGGGGCATGATCGCGCTCGTGGCTGCGTACACCGTCAAGGGCGGGTTGATGTCCGTCGTCTGGACCGACGCTCTCCAGTGTCTCATGCTCATCGGAGGCGGGTTGCTGCTCTTTTTCGTGTCTCTCCATCAGGTTCCCGGTGGCTGGGACGCCATGGTCGCGGCCAATCCCGAGCGGTTTCACCTCTATTGCCCCCCGGACCACGAGGTCGCGCCGTTTCTTGGTGTTCTGGCAGGCACCATCGGCCTTTTCGTGTTCTATTCGGCCGCGAACCAGGTCATGGTCCAGCGGGTACTGGGCGCGCGATCGCGGTGGGACGGCACCATGGGGATCATCTTTGCCGGGTTCATCAATTTCGTGCGCCCTCTGGTCACCTGTTTCCTGGGATTCGTCGTGTACCATTGGATCCATGAAATGCGCCAGGCCGAACCGCTCGACAGCGTCGACCAGGCCTTTGCCTTCTCCCTGCGATACCTCGCGCCCGAATGGGGGCTGCGGGGAGTCGTCCTGGCCGGGTTTATTGCCGCCGTGATGTCCACCGTCAGCGCGCTGGCCAACTCGACCGCCACGATCTTCTCCCTTGACGTCTACAAGAAACTCCTTCGGCCCGGCGCCAGCGAGCGCGCCGTCGTCTCGGTCGGTCGCGCGGCTTCGTTAGCTTCCCTCCTCATCGCCGGCATCGTGGCGCCCCAGGTCGAGCGCTTCGGCGGCATCTTCATGTACTTCCAGCAGGGCATCACCTTCATTGCCACGCCTATCATCACGGTCATCCTCGCCGGCATCTTCTCGCGCCGCGTCAATGCCAGCGGCGCGCTGGCCGGCCTGATTGCCGGCATCATCACCACCGTGGTGTTGCTCGCCCTGCTCATCGCCGGCGTGGAGATGCCGATGCACTGGCTTTACGTGGGATTCTTCCAGCAACTGTTCGTGCTGGCCGTCATTGCTGTGGCCTCTCTTATGACCCCCGCCCCGGCCATGGAAGTCGCGGAACCGTTCTTCTGGCGGCCCGCCCTGCTGACCGAACATGTCCGGCTCGAAGCCCCCAGGCCCTGGTACGCGCGGGCGCTGCTCTGGTACGCTCTTTTCGCCGCGATTTGGTTCTATCTGTACTGGAAATTCTGGTAAACCCGGCACGCGTTCATCCGCATGTGCCTTAACCTGAAGGAGAAACAGGAAATGCGCATTATGGCTTTCGGGGCGCACCCCGACGATATCGAGATCTTCTGCTCGGGCACTCTCGCGAAATACGCCGCGCAGGGGCACGCGATCGGCATGGCCGTCATGACCCGGGGCGACGTCGGTTCGCCCACGCTGTCCCGTGAAGAAATCGGCGCCATCCGCGAACGCGAAGCCCGCACTTCCGCCGCCATCATCAACGCCGAATTCTTCTGGCTGGGCTATGACGATGAGTTCCTCTACGACTCCCCCGACGTGCGGCGCCATGTCGTTGACGTCATCCGCCAGTTCCGGCCCGACATCATCCTCTGTCCCGACAAGGACCATGACTACCATCCCGATCATACCCGCACCGGGCAGATCGTCTGGGACACCCACGTCATGGCCACCGTCCCGAATATTCCGACCAAGACCCCTCCGGCCGGGCATATCCACGAAATCTGGTTTTACGACACCATGGCCGGCATTGATTTCCGGCCCGAGTTCTATGTCGACATCTCCGAACACTGGGAAACCAAGACGCGCATGATCGATTGCCATGTCAGCCAGGCCGAATGGCTTATCAGCCAGTACGGCAAAACCCCAACGCACTACGCGGGAATCCAGACCCGGTTCCGCGGTTACCAGGCCGGATGCGAATACGCCGAGGCGTTCCGTGCTTCGCGATCGTTCCCGTCCATCGCGTCCCGCGATATCGTTCCGCCGAACCGGTGAGTTCTGGTCCGCCCGGGGCATGTCCCCGGGCGGCCCGCTTCCGGGTCCCAAAACGGTGGGGAGGCACGATGGACATGAACTTGCGACAGGGGAGCCGGATGAAGAACCCCCGCCTGCGCGTCCAGGTTGTCCTGGCGGCCATGCTGGCTACCGCATCGTCGATGGCGGGGGCGGATGCGGCGGTCCATCAACTTCTGCTCGAAGACGCGCTGCGGCTTGACGACCAGCGGGTGGCGTGCGGGAAGACGGTCCGCATTCCAATGCCCGCGTTGCCGGCCAGGCCAGGCCAGGTCCTGCTGGTGCGTCTGACGGCATTCAGTGAGGGACCCGACCGCGGCGGCTGCAACTACAACCTCGGGCTCAAGATCAACGACGCCGCGCCGGGCCGCACCGTTGCGGGAGGGCAGCCCCGGCTGCTCGGACGCGAAAGCGTGATGGAACTGTCCGGGGACAGCCACGGCCATGCTGCCTTTCCCATCTTCAGCGGCCAGGGTTTGCTGGTGCCCTATGCGCCCGACGTGGCGCTCGCCAACCGCGCCGCCCGCGACGGGCTCGGCGCCGTCTTCGTGCTGGACATCTCCGACCTGGCGCGCGGCGTCGACGGCAACACGCTGGAACTGACGAATCTGCTGAATGAAGGAGTGCTTCAGCAGGGGATGGGCGAACTGGTCGTTGAAAGCATCGAGATCGGGTGGCTGGACAACGCCCTTGTGCCCGCGCCGCCTTCCAGCGTGCCGGAGCGCGGCCCCATCGAGGCGCATACCGCCGAGGACGGCCTTACGCTGAGCCAGGGTAGTTCCGGCGGATTCGCCGTCCGCATGAATGACCTCGAACTGCGGATCGAGACGGCTCTCGGGATGGCGGTGCAGCAGCCGGACGCCGGTCTGCGCGCCGAAGATGGCGTGATCGCGACGCCCGGGCTCGCCACGGCGCACGAGGGGGACCGCGGGTTTCGCCTCTCCGCGCGTTGGCCCGGCGTGACACTCGAGCGAACCATGGTCCTGCGAGACGGGCGCGTCGAATGGTCCGAACGTTGGACCAATACCGGCGCCGCCAAGATCGGCCTGCCGTTTCGCCACCGCTTCCATCTGCAGGATGGGCCGGGGCGCTTTTTCCTTTCAGGCGACGCGGACGCAAGCGTATTCGACACCGCCGCCTACAACCCGACTATCTTCATCGCTTCTCCAGCGGGCGACGGCGCGGGGTTTGGAATCACGGCCGAAAGCGATTGGCTGAGACGGCTGATGTCCCTGCGCGAACGGGGCGGCGTCGCGGAACTCTATTCCGAATGCCTGGCCCTTGACGCCGGGGCCAGCATCGATTTCAGCCTCACCATCACGCCCGTGCGACAGGGCGGCTACTGGGCATTCATCAACGACGTGCGCCGGCGATGGGGCGTCAACGGCTACTGCGTTGCTCAGCCGTTCTTCTTCGGCTACAAACGTCCCGAAGATGCCGCCGGCGAGGAAGATGCGGTCCGCCGCGCGCTCGCCCATCTCGGACCGGCCTGCGTCGGGCTGTCTCCCTGGCTCCGTCTCCAGCAGGACAGCGTCGTTGTCGGCTCGGGAGATTGGCCCCGAAAACCCGCGAACGCCGAACCGGCGCCGGGGAACGTCTCCGAACTCGATGTGGCGAAATTCCTGACGTTCGAGCACCGCAAGCGTTCGTGGGAAGCCGTTCAACACGAAGTAGCCCTGATTCACCGGGTGTGTCCCCAGGTGAAGGCCGTCCTGTATTGCCATCCTGCCATGGAGGTCGTCTATCGTCCCGCGCTGGACCAGTGGCCCTGGCTGGATTGCGCCGTCCGCCTGCCCGACGGCCGGGTGTTTGAAGATGGCACCTATACCCGCGCCTGGCTGGGAGAGTACGCGAAAAAGGACTGGGCAGTGCTGTATTTCGTCCCGCGGGAAGGAACGGCGTATTTCGATTACGTGTTGAATGCGGCCGCGCGGGCGATGGATGCCTGTGGCGCCGATGGCATCTACTGCGATGAGTTCTCCTGGAGTTTCCGGCGGCACGGGTATTCCCGCTACGATTTCAGCCGGTGGGATGGGTTCTCCGCCGACCTGGACGAGCGTGGGCAGATCGTCCGCCTCAAATCAGACAACGCCTGGGCCAGTGTGCCGTTCCAGAAACGCCTGATTGACCTCGCCGCCACGCGCGGCAAGCTCTTCCTGGCCAACGAGGCCGATGCCCACCGCGATGGCGCCAACGCGACGTTCTTCCGCTTCACGGAAGCCGGAAACGGTATGGGCGTCTGGCCCGGCGCCCATCTGACGTCCGTGCCCCTGATTCTGGGCAATTACGGCGACTTCACCACGCGCGAAGGCGTTTTCGCCACGGTGCGGGAAGCTCTGTCTCGCGGGCTGGTCTATTCGCCCATGCACGGCGTCAACCTCCTGCTGGACGGCCCCGACAATTTCGTGAGCAAACTGTACCCCATTACCATCCGCGAACTGGGGCCGGGATGGATCCTCGGCGAGCAACGCATGATGACGGTTGAATCGGGCAGCTACCGCTGGCCCGGCGACGCCGCAAGGGTCCGGTTCTACACCTACACGGCCAGCGGCAACCTGTCGTCCGTGTCCGAACCGGTGCACACCGTTGCCGGACAGCCGCTCCGGGTGGAGGTGCCCGCAAAGGGACTGGTCATCGCGGAGCGGGTCCCGTGACCCGGCCCTTACAAGCCAGATAATTACTCCCCCGCAAGCTGGCAGAGAAGACGGGCCGATGCGTTGGCGATTTGTTCGCCGGAACCCGCGGGAAGATAGCTGCAGCGGGACGTACGGACTTCATAGCCCCCGCCAAGATACGACTCCGACGTGCCCACGTAGCCGCAGCAGCCGTTGGCAAGTTCAACGACCATCGTGGGTTTCCAGGGCGACCCGCGCTTGACGGCGAGCCCGAGTTCACAGAAAAACTCCGCCGGGTTGCTCGCGATGCCCGCGTCGCCAATGCGCATTGCCTGCACTTCAACGGCCACCGTCGGCGATTGCGCCTTCATCGCCCGCACCAACGCCGCCTCCTTCAGGTAGATGTCATCGCCGGTGCCCAGGCCGATACCCGGCGCTTCCCGCCGCACGAGCTCCTCGTCTGAATTCCCAAGATCCCGGATGGGCAGGGCCAGCGTCTCCGACGTTACGCCCAGCGGCGCATCCGGCACAAATTCCATTTTCGCGAGCACGTTCAACGCTACCGCGCCAACACTCATGCCTGCGCGGCGCGCCCACGCTTCTCCGAATTCCCCCGGACGCGGGTTCAGGTTGTCGACCTGCGTAACGTCGCCACAGGCTCCGTTCAAAAACACCACCCCGATATCGCTGCCCAGCCCGCCCCGGACCGTCTCCCGCAGATAAAACGGCCAGTCGGCCGAGAGTAGACTTCCGCTCATCGTGGTCCCGTGCAGCGCGAAGTTCACGATGCACCCGAGAAGCCTGCCTTCGACATCTTCCGCCGCGATCACCGCTACGTCGGGGTCGATCGGTCCGGCCGGCGCCACGATGTCGGGGTTCATCTTCCCGGGATGGGTGCGGATGGTGCCGTCCTTCATGCGGAACCGGCGATTGTACCCCACGCCGGATTCCTGGCCCAGGCCGTACCCTACGCGGGCCGCAACGGCCGCCTCGCTTGCCTTCACCACCGCGTCGGCAATCCGTCCGGCCGCGAACATGCAGTACGCATCGTCCCTTTCAACATGATAGCAACTGTCTACCGGGCCGCCATTATGCGTGTGACTCGCGCCAATCAGGATGTTCGCCGCGGGGATGCCGCACCGGGCTTCCGCCTGTGCCCGTGCCTCCTGGACCATCTCCTCCGTCACGGTGATGAGGTCCACGCCTACCAGGGCCAGCGTTACCGTGCCATTGCTGAAATAGGCCGCCTCGGCCCACAAGGGATCGTGCACTCCGGTCGAGAAGTTCTTGTTAAACCCCCCCGGTATCTCCATCCCGACGGTAGGCGTCAGGTCTGTTCTGGCGAAACCCGCCCGCAAGGACGCCGCGGCTGCCGGGGCCGTTGCGGGCGTCTCCTGGGCCTGCGCGGCACCCGTAGCGGCCGGAAACAGCGGCGCAAACATCCACGCCGCGAGAAACACGCACGTCAGCGTCCACAACCGGCTCCACAACGTCATGGCTCTTCTCCCTTTTTCTGCGGAAATGCCCGATTCCGGCTCCAATCTACGCCTCATCCCCGCGTGGTATCAACCGGGACGCGGCGTCCGGGGTGCGCTCCGCCGTGAATTACGGTACACTCAGACGCGTGTTGGCGGTGAGCACATGGGTTCCGGCGCCGGGAACAGTCCGGTGCGACATGCCTGCGAATCCCGGTCCCGCGTGCCCGCTATCGACCGGCTGCCCCAGGCAACTGGGAGGGAGGACCAAAGATGGTACGTGTCGCTGTTATCGGGTTGTTGGTTGCCGTCGCGATGCCCGCGGGCGCCGTTACCATTGCCGAGGACGGCCATGCCGTTGCCGCAATTGTCTTATGCGACGCTCCCGAAATGCCCGAGCAGACGGCCGCGCGCGAACTCGCGTCATATCTCGCCTCCGTGACGGGCGGGGCGTTTGCCGTGCTCCCGGAAGCCCAGGCGCCTGCGCAGGGGCCGCGCGTGTTCGTAGGTCCAACGGCCTTTGCCGTGTCGCAGGGAATTGACCCCGAATCCCTCGGACCCGAGGAATGGGTCATGCGGACCGCCGGAAACGACCTCATCCTGACGGGAGGAAGACCCCGCGGGACGCTCTATGCCGTGTACCGCTTCCTCGAGGACGTTGTCGGCGTGCACTGGTGGAACGCCTATGAGGAAAGCGTGCCCGGGCGCCCCACGCTTCGAGTGGATGCCCTCGACCGCACCGGAACGCCCGCGTTCCGCTGCCGCGACATCTACATGCTCTATGGAAACGATAACGGCCGTTTCGCCGCCCGGAACCGGCTGAATCGCGACGGCGACTCCCCGATCTCGGGCGAATACGGCGGCGCAATGGATTACGGTCCGCCCTACCATGTTCACACCTTCTACATGTACGTTCCCCCCGATACCCATTTCGCGGCCCATCCCGAATGGTTCTCGCTGGCCAACGGGCAACGCGAGACCGAGCGGACGCAGCTCTGCCTGACGAACCCCGGGCTGCGGGCGTTCTTCATCGATAAGCTCACGGGCTACATCGAGCAGTCGCGCGCCGAGGCCCGCGCCAACAATGCACCCCCGCCGACCGTGTTCAGCATCTCCCAGAACGACTGGGAAGGCATGTGCGAGTGCGACAATTGCCAGGCGATTGCGAAGGCCGAGGAGTCCGAGGCGGGGCCCCTGCTCGACTTTGTCAACCACATCGCCGACGCAATCCGCGAGGAGTACCCGGAAATCTACATCGATACCCTCGCCTACATGATGACGCAGAAGCCTCCCAAAACCATCCGCCCCCGCGACAACGTGATCATCCGGCTCTGCGATACATCCAGCAATTTCACGAAGACGATCACCGACCCCGTCAACCGGGAGTTTCACGACCACCTCCTCCGCTGGGCGGCCATCGCCAGAAACCTGCGGATCTGGGACTATGCGGTCACCTATGCCCCCCATTACGGGCTGCCCATGCCCACGGCGCATACCTACGCCCCCGATTACCGGTTCTATGCCGAGCACAACGTCGAAGGCGTCTTCACCGAACACGAATACCCCGTGCTGGCCGACATGCGCGATTTCAAAGTGTGGATGATGATGAAGACGCTCGAAGATCCGTATCAGGATTACGGCGCGCTGGTTCAGACCTTCACCGACGGTTTCTACGGGCCGGCGGGCGCGCCCATCCGCCACTACCTGACCCGGCTCGAACAGGCCTCCGGCGCAAAGTTGAGTTACTTGAGCATGGGGGCGTCTCCAAGGCAGTACCTGTACCTCGATCTCCCGTTCATGCTCGACGCGCACGCGCTCTTTGACCAGGCCGAGCTGGCCGTGGCAGATGACGATCTGCTGCTGCGCCGGGTCCGGTTCGCGCGCCTGCCCCTGGATCGCGCCTCCCTCGTTCTGTTCCCCGACTTCGTGGCGCAGTGGGTGCGCAGTGGCCACACCCCGGAAACCCTGCCGCTGGACCGCGATGCGGTCGCCGCGCGGTGCCGGGACACATGGGCCGCACAGATCCAATTCCGTGTTCCAGAGGCCGAACGCCCGGCCGCGCTGGCCGAGATCGACGCGGAACTCAGCCCGTTGCTCGCGCGCCCGGCCATCGTGCGCATCCCGGAGAAGTTCCGCGGCCTGCCCCCGGAGATCGTGTTCGATTTCACCGCCGACATGTCCCGCAACTGGAATGATCAAGCCAAACGCGTCCCGGATTCCGAGGCGGAATCGGGCTTCGCAAACCGGCTGGAACTTTCCGGCCAGGATATGGAGAAGTACGCGTTGCCCATCTCCTGGGGATTGTACGACGTCATCAACAAACGCAGCGGCGGAGGGGGAAGCATCCGTCCCGAAGACGTTCCTGGACCCGGCTACCACTGGTACAACATGGGAACGTTTACGATTCAGCCGTCGTACTACGTGTATTTTTTCTGGAGCTGGGTCATTCAGGTCGATGTTGACTGCGCGCACGATCCCGCGCATCCCGAACAACGGTTTGACGTCTGGGCGCGCATCAAGTTCGAAGGGCCCGGATTCCCGCACGGCGGCGCTGACACCCCGAACGCCATCTCC
>JAAYAQ010000282.1 GCA_012719295.1 Candidatus Hydrogenedentota bacterium
CCCTGTTCGCGCAGGCGCGCTTCGGTGGGTCTCGGGTTCTGGGGGTAGCGGTCGCGCAGGGGGAAATGCTGGTAGAACGACGCGTTGGCCATGCCCGAAAGCCCGAGCGCGTCGGCGTCCATGATGCCGTTGTAGGCCGAGATGATCCGGGCGTATTCCCATTCGGAGTCGACCGGGCCGTGCTGGCTGCCCGCGTTGCCGTGGTTGGTGTATTTCCAGGCCCAGGGGACGAATCCGCCGATGTGGACGATGCGGCCGCCGGCGCGGGCGTACATGGATTTCAGGAGCTGGTGCAGCGTGGCGGCATCGGTGCCGGGTTTCTGGGCGGGGTCGTCCACGGGCGACTCTTCCTCCCAGACGTGCAGGTCAAAGAAGAAGGCCTTGTTCGCGATGAAGAAGTCGTGGTTCGTGAGCGTGCCGTTGGCCAGACCGGCCAGGGTGGGCGCGGTGAGCCAGTAGGCATCGATGTAATAGGCCATGAACTCGCGGCTGGACTTTCCCGAATCGAGATACCGGTGTTTGGCCCAGAGGTACGCGTCGCACTTGGCGCTGCCGGTCGAGGGGAGTTCCGTGCCGGGAATGACTCCGGCGCCCGTGAACAGGGGCGAGCCGTCGTCGTTGATGAGGCGCGTCACATTGCGCGCGAACGGCAGGTCCATCGCCATGAGCTCGCTGTAGAGCGAGCCGGGAGACGCGTCGTAGCGCAGGCAGGCGCGGTCCTCAATGCCTGCGATGGTGCTGGCCAGATTGGATGTGGCCGGCACGCGCTCATCGTAGACCACGAGGCCCGCGAGCGAACCGGCGAACCGGCGCAGCAGGGCTTCCAGCGAGGGAAGGGTTTCGACGGGCCGGCCGGTGAGCCAGCCCGATTCACCCCGGCAATAGTCGAACCAGAAGTCGTCGGGCTGTTCCATAAACCGGATAAAGAGCCGGGGCGCGTCACGGTTGACGATGCCCTGGACGGAGGCGGCCAGGTGGGCGGTGTCCCACGCCCTGCGGGCCTGAGCGGGGTCGTTCAGGTCGGCGCGGTGGAGCGCGGTCATGTCGTAATACGCGATGGGCATCGCGGCATCCTCTGCCGCCGCCGCGGCGACGGCCAAGAGGCCCGCCGCGGCGCATCCAATCAGTACACGGTGTGCGTTCATGAACAGTTCCTTCCGCTGCCGGGCGGGTTGCCGCGCGCACGCATCACACGGCACGCAGGGCAGTATCCACGGTTTTGACGACGCTTGTCGCATACGGCGCGAGAGCTTCGGCCGCGCGTTCCGCCTGCTCGCGCGAGCTGCAGATGCCGAACACGGTCGGCCCGCTGCCGCTCATGGCGGCGGCAACGCATCCGGCCTCGAGCAGGCGGCATTTGAGGGTTTCGAGGTCGGGGTGCTGCTCGAACACCGGCGTTTCCATGCGGTTGAAGACCGCCTGGGCCCAGTCGCCCGCGCTGAGGGCGTCCAGCGCGCACTGAAACGTGCGCGTGCGGCCGGCGGAGGGCGTCTCGGTGTTGCGGAACAGCCGCGGGCTGTGGTAGACGGCGGCGGTGCTCACCTGGATCGGCGGATGGGCGAGCACGCACCAGGTCTGGGGCACGGGCGGAAGCGGAACGAGCTGTTCGCCGCGTCCTGTCGCGCCCTGCGTGCCGCCCACGAGGCAGTAGGGAACGTCGGACCCCAGCTCGAGTCCGAACGCCTGCAGCTGCGCGGGCGTGAGCCCGAGTTTCCAGAGCCGATTGAGCGCGTCGAGGGTCGCGGCGGCGTTACCGGAGCCGCCCGCCAGGCCCGCCGCCACCGGGATATGCTTTTCGAGATGGATGCGAGCGCCGCGGACGCACCCGGTCCTGGCCAGCAGGAGCGCCGCCGCCCGGCAGACGAGGTTGCCGGGGCCGCAGTCGAGATCCGGGCGGGAACACGTCAGCACGACGCCGGACGGGGCTTCGGCAACTGTCAGCTCATCGGCCAGAGACACGGTCTGGAAGATGGTTTCGATGTTGTGGAACCCGTCCGGGCGCCGGTCAAGCACATCGAGATAGAGGTTGATTTTCGCGTGCGACCGGAAGGTGAGCATGTTGGTCATGGGCGGGCGCGTCCTTTCAGATGTCCCGCGAACGCAGAATCGAGAATACCAGCGAGAGACCGAGCAAACCCGCGAAGATGAATCCGCTGAGGCCGAGGGTGCGCGCGCCGATGTCGGCGGCGAGGAGGAGACTCGACCCCACGATGATCGCGCCGGTGATCAGGCCCACGGTGACGCGGTTGCTGGCCCGGTCGATGGCTGCCGCGAGATGGTTGATGCCTTCGTGATTGAGCTGGATCTTGAGTTTGCCGGCGCGCAGCATTCGCATGAGATGGCCCACGTCGCCGGGCACCTGGCGCCCCATCCGGACCAGAAGCGCCATGTTCTGGCGGGCTTCGCGGGCGAGTTGTCCGGGGGAAAAGCGCTGCGCCACGATGCGTTCGACGTAGGGCTGAATGATCGGCACCATGTCGATTTCCGGATCGAGCGCGCGGCCGGTGGACTCCACGGTGGCCAGCGCTTTCATCAGCAGCGACACGCGCGGGGCGAGTTGAAGCCGGTACTTCCGCATGATGGCCGTGAGCCGGTCGATGGCCTTGCCGACCTCGCCCGTGGAGATGATCGCCTGCGCATCAAACGCGATGTAGTCGGCCACTTCGTGCACGAGCGCGCTGTACTCGTCGGTTTCTCCCGAGGTGGTGAACTGGAGCATGGCCTGCACGGCCGATTCCGCGTCCTGCCGGAAAATGGCGCGCAACACGTCGGCGATGGTGGCGGTGTCGGTTTCTTCGAGGCTGCCGACCATGCCGTAATCGAGAAACGCGATGCGGTTTTCCCCGATGAGCAGGATGTTGCCGGGATGGGGATCCGCGTGGAAAAACCGGTGTTCAAACACCTGTTTGCACAGCGTGTCCGCCCCGGTGACGGCCACGGTCTGCGGATTGGAGCGATAGCGGCCGTACTGCGCGATGTCGTCGACCCGGACGCCCTCCACCCAGTCCATGGCGAGCACGCGTTCGGACGACAGCTCGGTATAGACGCGCGGTACAAAGACGCGGGGGTCGCCGTCGTAGTTTTTGCGGAACTGTTCGATGATGCGCGCTTCGATGGCAAAATCCAGTTCGCGTTTGACGGAGCGGGCGAACTCGTCCACGGTGCCGACGGGGTTCATCCACGTGACATCCGGCACGCGTTCGACGATCCACTCGGCGATGCTGCGCATCAGCAGCAAGTCCGCCTCGATGATCCGGCGGACTCCCGGGCGCTGCACCTTGACCGCCACGCGCTTGCCGGTGCGGGTAGTGGCCCGGTACACCTGGCTCAGCGATGCCGACGCGACAGCCTCCTCGTTGAACTCGAAGAAGAGATCCGCGAGCGGCGCGCCGAGCTCCTCCTCGATGACCGGTTTGAGCTTTTCGAACTCGATAGCGCGGACGCGGTCCTGAAGCAGGCCGAGGTCTTTGGCCATTTCCCCGCCGACGAGGTCGGGGCGGGTGCTGAGGATCTGGCCGAATTTCACGGCGGTCGGGCCCAGTTCGGTGAGCGCGGCCCGCAGACGCCGGCCTTGGGTTTCCGGTTCGCCGGAGGGCGCCTCGATGAGCCGGAAGCCCCGCAGGACTTTCGCGGGCAGCCCTTCGTGCAGGCCGAGGCGGTGGACCACGTCCGAAAACCCGTAGCGCACCAGCACCTGCACGACTTCGGCCAGCCGCACGGCGTTTCCGACGCGTTTTGAGATGGTTCGGTACACCTGGTGGTCCTCGACGGTCCGCAATGGTCCCGATTCGCCCCGGCTTGCCCCGGACGGCGCGGCCCCAGCATAGCCAAGCCCCGGGACAAAAGCCAAGTGCCGGGGCGGCCTAGTCCGCCGCCAGGATGATCCCGCTCACATCGAGCAGATACATCTGGCGCCGGCCGGAATGCTTCGAGTCAATGCACACGTAGCGGCCGTCGCGGCTCCACCGCGGATGCAGGTCGCACCGCCATTCGTTGTCCGAGGGCTGTTCCTGGTAGAACCGGCCCAGATTCACCAGCTTGCCGTCCTTCGGGCGGTACAGCATGAGATTCTGCATCCGGTCGCGGTCCGGGTAGGTGTCGGTGATGATCCATTGGGCATCGGGTGAATAGGTGCAATGCCCATCGACCTTCAACACACCGGCGCCGATGGCCTCGACATGTTCGGTCTGGTCTTCGTAGAGGTGGAAGAAATTGCCGTCGGGTTCGGTCGACCATGCGAGAATGTGTTTCGGGTCGCGCCAGATAAAATGCGAGACCATGCCATGTTCGCCGAAACAGAAGATGTCGCTGCCGTCGGGCCGTGCCGTGAACCCGCGCGTATACCGGCCCGGCCCCTGACCTTTGTGCCAGCGGTGGAGAAAGATGAACCGCGAGCCGTCCTGGTTGAACAGCAGGTGGTTGAACCAGTGCTTGCCCTGCTCCATCGTGTCATCGGGCGCGATTGCCACGATATCCGCCAGCGAGATAATGAGTTTCGACTCGCCCGTCGTGAGATCGACCCGGTAAATGCCATCGTCCCCGGGGTGGAGAACCTCTTCATTGCGGTCGGGAAAGCCGTTGTAGCCGTAGCCGGGGCGCGTCCGGGCGACACGCGCGAAATTGAGGCTGACCGCCTGCTTTCCGTCGCCGCTCACGGCATACACGGGCGAGGGAAGGGTGCGCTTCTCGCCCGTGAACACGTTTTGAATCACCGAGGCATAGCCGTCTTCCGTGCGGACGTTGTAGATGACCTCGGCGTCGGACCCGGGAATCCACTGGAGCATGCATCCCTGCTGCCAGCACCAGGCCGAGGTTTCCGCGAACGGGATCCAGGTGTCGTTGTCCTCGATATCGACCATGCCCAGCTGGATGACGTCGCCGGCCTGGGGGGCGCGGTCTTCGAACGTCACCTGGTTGCCGAGCACGTAGCGGTTGGCGACGTCGAACTGCAGCTTGTCGTAGTATGCGAACCAGTGGGCTTCGGGCCCCGACGTGATCGCGCGCACCGGCACGGCGGCCTCGATTTTCGGCTTCTCCGCCGCGGGCGCCTCGCCGGCGATTGCCCCGCCGCATGTCAGCAGCAGCGCAAGCCCCGCCATGACCATCCCCGCCACTCGCAACGCGTGCTCTCTGTTTCGCATACGGCCCCCCTATTCCACCATATCTTGCGCGAAGTCGCGCGCCTGCACCTCCACGTTCGGCCCCAGCTCCATCTGCAGACGGCAGTAGGGCACCACCAGCCGGCCCGCGCGTTCGCATCCCAGATATTCCGTGAACCGGTTGAACACTTCCGTGATCAGGTCGGCGTTGCCCTCGTCCGGTCCGCCGGCCGTCACCAGGAGTCCCGCGCGCTTGCCCCCGAGCAGGTATACCGGGTCGCCGCTGGCCGGACGTTTGACCAGGCACACGCTCCGGTCAAGCAGCGCCTTGAGCGGCGCGGAAAACCCCCAGCAATACAGCGGGGAGGCGAGGATGAACCCGTCGGCCTCGACGATGCGCCTGAAAATGACGTTGGCATCGTCCTCGAGCGGGCACCCGGGCCCGCCATCGGCGTCCTGGCACCGGAAACACCCGTCGCAATACCCGATCGTGCAGTCGATGACGTCGATGCGGTCGACCTCGTGCCCCTGCGCC
>JAAYAQ010000045.1 GCA_012719295.1 Candidatus Hydrogenedentota bacterium
GCCGCCCTAGTCATTCCACCGGATCCGGGCGGCATACACGCTGTTATCGGAACCGTACTTCTCGCATCCGGCGGGCTGCATCCATTCGGCGACCGTAACCCAGGTTTCGGATTCGTTGACGTCGACGACGCCGAAGTTGCCCAGCCGCGCGCCGCGTTCGGGCACGAGGACGCGTTCGGTGTCGCGAAGCACGCACAACCGGCGGGGGTCGACCTGCGCCATCACGAGGGGCGCGCGGTGGCGGAACACATGGTCGTTGTTGAGGCCGCGGCGCGTGTAGACGAGGAAGAGGGCGTTGTTACGCACGACCCAATGCTGCTGGGTATTGTAATTGCCGAGTTCCTGGCCGTCGTCGAAACACCAGGGGATGGGTTCGTCGAAATGGAGCCCGTCGCTGCCGCTGGTGACGTATCCGGCCTCGTCATTGCGCAGGGTGAGGAAATAGCGCCCGTTGCAAAAGGCCAGGGACGGCTCCACGAACCCCCGCTGCACCGGGATGGTCAGTTCGTCGCCGTGCTCGACGTACGACAGCGTCTGGCCGTTAAACCGGCACCGGACGACCGTCACGGCATTCTGCTTTTCTTCCCGGGCCTTGAAATAGATGGGCAAAAGAACGTCGCCATCGGGCAGATCGACGCGCTGGGTGCTGCCGGCGCCGGCATTGAAAAACCGGGGCACGTCGGGCATTTCCAGGCACTGCCAGGGGGTCCATGCGCGGTTCGCGGGGTCATAGACCGCATAGGCGGTCCACCGTCTGCGAACGCTCACGAGCTTGTTGTCGCGGTACTGCGCGGAATGGCCGGTGCCGAGGAGTTTTCCGGTTTTAGCGTGCCATTTTGGCGTGAAATCGCACACGACCTCCACGGCGCCGTCCTCGATGTTCCGGCGCCCGAGCGTTTCGTGCTCGACGGGGCCGGTCCACGTGCGGCCGAGGTCATCGGTGCGCATCTCGTTGAGGGCGAAAAAGATGTCGGAACCGCTCAGGAGCAGCCTCTGCATGGTGAGCACGACGATGGGCGGGTCGGCGGGAATGGCGCCCGCGCGGGAATGGACCCAGCAGGTCTCCTTGTCGTACCCGGACCGCAGGGTATCGAGCTGCAGGCCGTACGAGACGCGGGGCACGTCCCCGGGCGGGGTCTCAGCGGCATACGCGCCGGTGCAGAGGGCCGCAAGCGAGGCCATGACGAGCGTTCGGGCGGCCACATGATTCATGGGGCGGTCTCCTGAGGCGGGGCGTCTTGCGCGAGCAGGGTTTTCAGCCAGCAGTAGATGCTGTCGCCGATCTGGCGGTAGCCGGTCTCGGCGGGATGAACGCTGTCGTAATGGCGCACGACGGCCGCGCTGTTCCGCGCGTTGACGGGCTGCGCCGCCGCCGGAAAATTGTGCGCGCAATCGAGGCTGATGTAGGCGGGCACGAGCCACACGTGGGGCATCGCCGCGTAATGCTCTTCCATGCGCTCGACAACGCGGTGCTGGTTGCGGCGATACTGCCACCGGGTCTGCCCGGAGGCATAATTCGCGCCGAAGGCGTCCTGTGACACGGTGGGCGGCACCGGCTGGATCAATCCGATGGGCAGCGTGGGGGAGACCGCGCGGATCATGGCGATGAGCGCGTCCATGTGGGCGAACATGTCGTCGATCTGGCTCTCGATGGTGTCGTCGGTGGCGCCGAAGGTGTCGTTGCACCCCAGGAAGATGGTGACGAAATCGGGGAGTTGCCCGCCATTAACGTCATTGCAGTACCGCTGGAAATCGAGTTCGCGGCGGCCGTCGCCGGTCTCGTACAGAAAGGGGCTGCCGCGTTGGGCGAGGTCGCCGGTGCGGGCGATGCCGGTCCAATGCGTCGCGAACCGTTTCGCGGTCCATCCGCCGTAGCCTTCATGACGGTTGGGACCGAGCGGTTCGCCGGGCCCGTGGGAGCCGACGAGGGTCAGGGTCGGATTGCCCTCGGCCGCGCACACATCGAGCAGATGCTGCGAATACACCGAGGCGTTGGTGAGGCTGTCGCCGATGAGCAGCAGGGAGACGTTCCTGCCCGCACCGGCGCTTGCCGGGGCGACCCGGACGATCGTCTCGCCCTGGGCCACCACCGCGTTGTCGGCGTTGCGCACGGTGAGCGTGAGGCCGTACTCCCCCGCGTCGTCCGCCGCCGGCACGAATCGCCAGCACTCGGCGAACTGGACGCCTTTCCCGCAATGGGCGTCGAAGGCAAAATCGTCCGCATCGAGAACGAGGACCGCGTTGTCGAAATAGAGATTACACTCGATCCCCGGCACGGCATAGAGCGTTTTGGGCAGCATGGGCCGGATATTCTGCTGGGCGGATGCGAGCGGCGCCGCGAGGGCCAGCGCCAAGAGGGCCATGGTAACGGGTCGGTAGTTCATGATAGATTCTCCTGACGTTGGGGTCGTGGCGAGGATAGCGTTTCGGCTTCCACAAGCACAAGCCTGCCGTGCCGTTCCGGCGGGAGGCAGGGTTGCGCGCGCGAGGGTCCGGGGCTATCGTCTTCGCGAAGGGGACATCGGCTTGGGGGGGATGCGCCATGCCTGCGCTTGCGGAAGGTTTCGGAACCTGGTACTACGGCAAAGAGAACGTGCATCTCGAATGGGGGGCCTGCGAATACTGCCACAACATAACCACGCTTCTCTCGTACGACACCCAGCGATATCTTGTCGCGCTCTATGTCCCGCTGATTCCCATCGGCCGTTACCGTGTGTTGCGGGAATGCCCGGCCTGCACCAAGCACAAGGCGGCGAAGCTGGCGGCCTGGGAGTCCGCCAAGGCGGCCGCCCGCGAAAGAGCGCTGCAGACGCTGAGAACCCCGTCCGATTCGCGGCAGGCGGTTGACGAAGCCGTCGGAGGCGTCCTGGCGTTTCACGATGCGGGCACGTTCGACGAGATCGTGCCGATGCTGGTCGAGCGGTACCCGAACGATCCCGATATGGCGGGGTTGATCGGCAGCGGCTGCCACTTTTTCAATCGCCTGGAAGAGGCGTGCAATGCCCTGCGGGTCTCGCTCGCCGGGAAAGAGGATCCCGCGGTCCGGCGCGAGCTCGGCCTTGTGCTGATCCGGATGCGGCGGGCCGGGGAGGCCCACGAGGTGCTGCAACCGCTGCTGGTGGAGGGGCATCCCGAGAACCTCCAGTATTGGTTCCTCCTGGCCGCCGCCTGCCAGGCCGACGGAGACCATCGGGCCGCGCTCGACCTGATCAGCGATGCCAACCGGCTGTACCCCGAAACGGCGTCCGACAAGGCCTCGAAATCACTCAAAGCGGTCTCCGAGAAACACCTGGCCTCGGGCAAGCCCGTGGTCCCCAAGATCCTGAAGACCGATACCCGGCGGATACGGGAGACCTCCGCGCCCATTGCACGGTTTGCCGGGCCGGTGGTCGTGCTGGCGCTTGCCATTGCATTTGCGTGGTGGTCGTACCACGCGGGCCAGCATCATCAGGTCTTCCTGGTAAACGGCCTGGACCGCGCGTATGAGGTCCAGTGGGATAACGCGACCCTCCCGCTGGCCCGAAACGGCGTCGTCCCTCTGGATACGGCCGAGGGCGAGCACAGCGTGGCGGCCCCCGGGATCGGTCTCGATGCCCACACGATCGTGATCGAGGCCAATCCGTTTGTGCGGCCGTTTGCGAGCCCGGTATTTGTGGTCAACCCGGACCAGATCGCGCCCGTCATCCGGGAGCTGGTGGAATATGTGGACGAGTCGGACGCCGGCGCCGACAGCGATTACGAGTGCCGCTTGTATATGGGACTTTTCCACACACTCAAGCACGTCAACTACCTGTTTCAGCCGTTCCCGGAGAGCGTCATGGGAGAGGAAGGCGCGCGAACGGCCCGGACGCGCGTCGCCCTGGCGCAGGACTGGTCGCAGACGACCGTGTACCTGACGCTGACCGGCGAGGGGCGGATGGACGAGGCGCGGCAATACCTGCTCCGCCGGTTTGAACTCCAACCGGACAACCTGGACACGTTGGGCCTGCTCAAGCTGGTTCTGTCGGAAGAGGAATATCTGGATGCGTTGCGGGAAAAGCTCGCCGCGCGGCCGGTCCATGTGGATGTGCATCGCGTGTATCAGGACGCCATGCGACGGAGCCAGCCCGGCCACGATGTGGCCGCGGAATATGCGCGATATGTCGCCGCGGAACCCGAAGACGCCTCGCTGAAATACCTGCTCGCCCGTTCGCGCCCCCGGCCGGACGACGAAACACGGGCGTTGTACCGGCAGGCGTGCGATGCGGAGCCGCCGTGTCCGCACGCCTATCATGCGCTTGCGATGCTGCATCTTTCCGAGGGGCGCGCCGAAGAAGCGCTGGCCCTGGCGAATCGCGCCTGCGAACTGGCGCCGGACCGCGCGGACTTCCGGGCCAACCGCCGCTCGGCGCTGACGGCCGCCCGGTCTTGGGAGGCGCTTCTAAACGACATCGAAAGGAACACGAGCGGCACGGCGGCCACCATGACCGAACTGGCGGCCGAAACGATTGCACTCGCCGCGATGGGAAAACCCGCAAGCGAAATCGAACAGCAGTGCAACCGGGCGTACGCGGTCTGGCAGCGGGATGGACTCGAGACCGAGGCAATCGGCGCCCTGTCCGGGATCCTGAAAGCGGAAGTGGCATACGTGCAGGGCGATCTGGAGAGCTACCGCAAACACGCCGCCGGGGGCTGGCACAGCTTTGCCGCCGCCGTGACGGGGGGAAACCTGGACGAGGCGATCGCCGCGGTGGAGGCGTCCCAGGAAGCCTCGGCCCCGCAGTACCTTCTCGTGTATCTGCTGGCCGAGATGAACCGCGACACCGCGCGCGCCGGTGAATACCTGGAGAAGGCAATCCCGCTCCTGCGGAACGGTTCGTTGCTGCAGCAGCATGTCGCCGCGTGCCTTGCCGGGGAGGCGCCCTGCGTGCCTGAAGACCTGGTGGTGTTCGGTGAGGATTCCGGCGATGCGGCGATCGAGCTCACAGCGCTGGGGCAGCGGTTTCCCGAATGCCGCGACGCGGTGTTTGCCCGGGCCCGGATACTGAATTTCAGCCCCCAGTTTCCCAGCCGGTTTCTCCATGCCGTGTTGGATTCCGGGTCCCTGCCGGCGGCCCGGGAGGCGCTTGCGCCCGAAACGTCGACAGTCCGCGAACCTCAATGAATGCGGGAAGAACTGCCGGTTCCGCCGCGGCGAAGACGGCCCGGTCCCACGCGACAAAACCGTGTTCGTTTTTTGCGCCATGTGTGATACTCTTCCGGTGGATTTGAGGGGCACGTTGGGGATCTGTGCGGTTCACACGAGGGGATCGGCGAATCAGGGAAGGGGATCTGCGATGAAGGC
>JAAYAQ010000283.1 GCA_012719295.1 Candidatus Hydrogenedentota bacterium
GACCAGCCCACAAGCCCCATCATGCCCAGCCAGGACCAGATGGTCCGGTCGCGATCCCGGCGGGCGCGGATCTTCCGGACCGCCTTCTTGTCGACGGTACGCTCGAACCGCGCTTCCCTGTCGCGCACGCGTTTTTCGGGGTCAGGCGCGTGCATGTTCCTCCCAATCGATAACGCGGCGCACGAAGTCCGCCTCAATGCGCCGGATAGCGCCCCGGGCGCGGGACTGGGTATCGTCCAGGCGCTGGAACTTCTCGCGAACGGCCTGTTCCAGGGTGGCCAGATCGGCGCCGGCGGCCGCTTCCGTAACGGCGACGCACACGTCCTCGCCGGTCTTGACGAGAATGCCTCCGTTGATGGCCACAAACGACTCCCCTCCGGGACCTTCGTAGCTCAGGATGCCGGGAACCAGGGGGGCGACGTAATCCAGGTGCCTGGGGAGCAGCGTGAAGGCCCCGGTGACGGCCTCGGCCGTCACCTTAGTGACGTCTTCGTCGATCTCGATGTGCGTGGGCAGGAGGAGTTTTAACCGCATGGCTCAGGCTTCTCCGGATTCCGGTCCGCCGCCACCGGAACCGCCGGCGCTGGCGCTCGATTTGTCCGCGACCTCGTCGATACCGCCGATCATGTACATCGCCCGTTCGGAAACGCCGTCGAACTCGCCCTTGAGGATGCGCTCACAGCCGTCCAGCGCGCTATCCAGGCGCACCGTGCGTCCCGCCATGCCCGTAAACTGCTCGGTGACGAAGAACGGCTGTGTGAAGAACCGTTCGAGCTGGCGTGCGCGGCGCACCGTGCGCTGATCCTCCTGGGAAAGCTCATCCAGTCCGAGCATCGCGATGATGTCTTTGAGTTCTTCATAGGTCGCCAGGGTATGGCGGACTTCACGGGCAATGGTGTAGTGTCTCTCTCCCACGACTTCGGGCGACAGCATCTTCGAGTTGGACTGCAGCAGGTCGATGGCCGGGTAGAGTCCCTGGCTGGCGCGGTCGCGCGAGAGGACGATCGACGCGGAGAGATGGCCGAAGGTATGCACCGCCGCGGGGTCGGTGAAGTCGTCGGCTGGCACGTACACGGCCTGAATAGACGTGATGGCGCCGTTGACGGTGTTGCAGATGCGTTCCTCGAGTTCGGCGAGTTCCGTGGCAAGATTAGGCTGGTACCCCAGCCGCGAAGGGATTTGTCCCATGAGTCCGGAGACTTCCGAACCGGCCTGGATGAATCGGAAGATGTTGTCGATCAGCAGCAGGACGTCCTGTTTCTTATCATCGCGAAAGTACTCGGCCATCGTCAGGGCGGCGTGGCCCACGCGGAGGCGCGCGCCGGGCTGCTCGTCCATCTGGCCGAATACGAGGACCGTATTCTTGAGGACGCCGGTTTCCTGGAGTTCGCGGTAGAGTTCCTCGGCCTCGCGGCAGCGCTCGCCGATGCCGCAGAACATGCTGACGCCCTGGTACTCGCCCACCATGTTGTGGATCATCTCCATGATGAGCACGGTCTTCCCCACCCCGGCGCCGCCGAAGAGGCCGGCCTTGCCGCCGCGCTCGAGGGGCGCCAGCACATCGATCGCCTTGATGCCGGTTTCGAAGAGCTCCGTCCGGGTCGACTGCTGGGTAAGCGGCACGGCGAGCTGGTGGATCGAGCGATGTGCGGCGGCTTCGATGGGTGCTCCCTTGTCGATGACCTCCCCGAACACGTTGAAGAGGCGGCCGAGCGTCTGCTCGCCGAGGGGCACCTCAATCGGCCCGCCCTGGTCGACGATGGGCGTCTGACGCGAGATCCCCTGGACCCGGGTCAACGCCAGCGCGCGCACGGTCCGCTCGTCGAGGTGGCGGACGACCTCGAGGACCACCTGGCCGTCGTCTCCCGCCACCAGGCGGTTGAACATCTCGGGGAGTCTGGCCGGAAACTCGGCGTCGACCACGCTGCCGCGGATCGCGATGATCTTCCCGACATTCTGACGTTGAGCCATCCGCATACGATCCGCCTTGATTTGGAGCCCGGTGTTTATGTCGAGCCTAGCGTACGGGCAGCGCGGGGATAATGCAAATCCGAGGGAGATCGACGGCATGCCGGGCGGCCAGTGGGCCGGCACGGAATGCAGGACGACACACTCCATATTGACGTTCCCGCGCAGAGGAATGTAAGGTGATCGCAGAAGGGCTGATTCCCAAGGATGCCGGGGCGCGCAGGCACCAGAAAGGCGGGGAGCCATGAAGACCGCCCAGCGATTCCGCGAACTGGCCAGAAACCTGTATTGGACGTGGCACCCGGAGATCATCGCCATCTTCCGGGACATTGACCCCGAGCTCTGGCGCGAGGTCAACCACAACCCGGTGGCCTTCCTGAAGCGCGTGCCCGCGGAGACCCTCCGGAAACGCGGCGCCGAGCTCGCGATCGACACGCGCATCACGCACGCGTTCCATCAGCTCAACGGGTATCTCGCCGAACGCGCAACGTGGGGCGCCCGCGCCGGCGGACCGACCCGCCTGAATCCCGTGGCCTATTTTTCGGCGGAGTTCGGGCTCCACGAGTCGCTGCCGATCTATTCCGGTGGCATGGGAGTGCTCGCGGGCGATCACCTGCAGGCGGCCTCCGACCTGGGGGTCCCGCTGGTGGGCATCGGTCTGTACTACGCCTACGGCTACTTCAAACAGCGCCTGGACGACGAGGGCTGGCAGCGCGAGGAATACCTCGAGGCCGAAGTCGAGAATCTTCCCATCGACGTTGCGACGGACAACCAAGGGCATCCGTTGCGGGTGGCGGTGGAGAACGGCGAGGGCACGACCTGGGCGCGCGTCTGGCGCGCGGAGGTAGGGCGATGCTCCCTGATGCTGCTCGACACCAACGTCGAAGAGAATTCGGAGGCGGACCGCGGGCTGACGGGGCAGTTGTACGGCGGCGACGCCCACACCCGGCTGCGACAGGAACTGATTCTGGGCATCGGGGGCATGCGCGCCCTCGACGCCCTGGGCATCCGTCCGAGCGCAATCCATATGAACGAGGGGCACAGCGCGTTCGCCACGCTCGAGGCCGCCCGACAGGTGATCGAACGCGAGAACCGGCCGTTCGAGGAAGTCCGGGAGCGCATTTCAAACCGGACGGTGTTTACAACGCACACGCCGGTGGAAGCGGGGCACGACCGGTTTCCGGCCGGTATGCTCCTGGGTATGCTGGCCCCCCTGCGGAGACAACTCCGGATTTCGGAACAGGAGCTGCTGGCGCTCGGACGCGTCAACCCGCACGATGACAGCGAGACCTTTTGCATGACTGTGCTGGGGTTGAAGATGGCGCGGTTCCGGAATGCGGTCTCGGCGATTCACGAGCGCGTAAGCCGGCGGATGTGGCAGGGTCTCTGGCCATCGCGGCCGGTCGAGGAGATTCCCATTTTTCACATCACGAACGGTGTCCATACGCCTACGTGGCTTGCCATGCCCATGGCCCGGCTCTACAGCCGGTATCACGGGGAAGACTGGACCGACCGCGTGCACCTGCCGGAAACCTGGGCCGATGTGGAGGAGATCGACAACGTCGAGTTCTGGGAACAGCACCAGATCCTCAAGACGAGCCTGGTTGACTACGTCCGCCGGTGCGTGGCGCATCAGATTTCGCGGCGCGGCGACCCGGGCGAGCGCAATGCAGCGGCGGAACATTGCCTTGATTACGCCGTGTTGACCGTCGGGTTTGCGCGCCGGTTCGCGGCGTACAAACGGGCGACGCTGCTGTTCGGCGATTTGCGGCGCCTCGACCGGCTCGTCAATCACAAGAAACACCCCGTCCAGTTCATCCTGGCGGGCAAGGCCCATCCCAATGACGAGGGCGGAAAATCGCTCATAAAACACGTCTATGACGTCACGCAGATGCCTGAGTTCAAGGGAAAAATCGTGTTCATCGAGGATCATGACATCAACGTGAGCCGGCATCTGGTGCAGGGGGTCGACGTCTGGCTGAACAACCCGCGGCGTCCCCGGGAAGCCTGCGGCACGAGCGGACAGAAGGTCGTTCTGAACGGCGGACTCAATCTCTCCATCCTCGACGGCTGGTGGGCGGAAGCGTACGACGGGCACAACGGGTTTGCCGTCGGCGCCGGGGAGGAGCACAGCGAGCCGGAACGCCAGGACGCGCACGACAGGGACGCCCTGTTTGCCTGTCTCGAGAACGAAGTCGCGCCGCTGTATTACGATCGCGACCAGGACGGCATTCCCAATGCCTGGGTCGCCATGCAGAAACACGCCCTGCGCACCTTGCCGTGGAAATTCAGCGCGTCACGAATGGTGATGGATTACGCGCACAGCTGCTACCTGCCGGCGGCGGGCGCCCTGACGTCCACCTATCCCGGGGCCTGTAACCGCCGGGTGTAATCGTGCGGGACGCATGTCGCCAACACTCCGGATTGAGAACCACGAACACCCGGGAAGAACCGCGTCAACCGGAAGTCGATGCGTGTGAGACCTTCCAGTACGCGCCCAGCCGATCCACGAATGCGCGCGGCTTCTCCGCGTAGACCCGTGCGCCCAGGGAACGGGCCGCCTGGCGAAGCTCATCCTGGCGCTGAACACACAGGCGCATGATCGCCTCAGACGCCGGCAGGCCGCCTGCCAGTTCGGGTTTCTTCGCGAGCGCCGCCCGCAAATCGGCCAGATCGTGGTCCTCACCCAGCGCGTCGCCCAGAACGTCGAGCTCCCAGACGAGGGCGCCCATCATGGCGGGCCAGGCCGATTCGAGCAGCCGGGCATGGTACCAGAGGCATTTCACGGCCTTGCGCCATTCATGGAAATGCTCGTCCGTCGCCTTTTTTCCGGCAAGGCAAAGTCCCTTGCGACCCTGCCGATAGACCCGGCGCACCCCGCCGGCCACGGCCGGGAAGTCCCGGGCCCTGAGCGGCCACCCGTCCACGCGTGCGCGCGCGTCGCGCAACACCGCCGCGACGTCGCTCAGGGCGTCGCCCTGGTCCAGGTGCTCCGCCCGCACCGCCTCCGCCTGCGCCCGCAAATTGTCAAGCAGCGGAGCGAAAACGTCGATGGCCTGCCCGGTGAAATGCGTCTGGAGTTTCTCCGCCGTGCTCACCCGCACCGCTGCTTCCCGCAGACCGGACAGGCGTTTTGCGGCTTCGCGGAAGCAGGTGTTCTCCCTCCTGAACGTGCTCTCTCCCAGTTCGGCGCGCGCCATACGCAGGACCGCCCGGAGCTTCTTCATGCACTTTCGGACGTCATGGACGGCCTCGTCGCGCGCCATGTCCGCGCTGACGGCGTTTCCGATTGCCTGGTCGAGCTGTTCCAGCGCGATCCGTTTCAGACCGTCCGCTGGATTCTCGTCTGGCTCGAGACCATACGCCATGTCCGCCTCCTTGCGCCGGGAAACAGGACAAACCACGCCGTTTCGTCGCACACGCAGGTGCAGCCCACACCGCGCTGACCTCCATTCTGGCATCCTGCCCCGCCAGAGTCCAGCGGCCGCGTTCTTGCGGGCCGCTTTACGCGGCGCCGAACAGGCCGCGGGTTCTGAGGCAGATGCGCACGAGCATCAGCATGACGGGCACCTCGATAAGCACGCCGACGACGGTTGCCAATGCAGCGCCGCTGGAGAGGCCAAAGAGCATGACGGCGGTAGCAATGGCCACCTCAAAATGGTTGGAAGCGCCAATCATGGCGGCTGGGGCGGCGTCTTCGTACCGGAGGCGCAACATTCGGGCCAATGCGTAACCCAGGGCGAAAATGGTGCAGGTCTGAATAAACAGCGGAACGGCGATCCACAAGATGGTCAGGGGGTTCGCCGTAATCACCCTGCCTTTAAACGAAAAGAGCAGAACCAGAGTGATGAGCAACGCGACAATGGTGATGGGCGTCAAGACATGCAGGAACTTCTCTTTGAACCACGCTTCACCCCGGGCGGCGATGAGCCACCTTCGGGAAACGTATCCCGCCACCAGGGGCAGTGCGACATAGACGGCGATGGACAGCACCAGCGCCTGCCAGGGCACGGGAAGCCGGCCTACGCCCAGCAGAAAGCCGCCCAGCACGCCGTACAGCACGAGCATGGTCAGGGAGTTGACGGCCACCATGACCAGGGTGAGCCCGTCATTGCCGCGGGCCAGATATCCCCAGACCAGCACCATGGCCGTGCACGGCGCAATGCCCAGCAAAATACACCCGGCAAGGTAGCTGCGCCATAGCGGCACTTCGAGCATTTTGGCGCCTTCGAACAGGATGACTGTGCCTGCGCCGTATTCCGCCCCCACGGGCAGGTCGAGGCCAAAGGGCATTTTCACGATGTCGGTGGCGTCCGCGCCGATGAATCCGCGAAACAGTACCCCGAGGAACAGCAGGGCGAACCCGTACATGGTGAACGGCTTAACGCACCAGTTGACAAAGAGCGTGAGGAAGACCGGTTTGCCGCTCTGACCCGCCCTGATAACGCTTGCGAAATCAATCTTCACCATGATCGGATACATCATGAAGAACAGGCAGATGGCGATCGGGATCGAAACCACCGGCGCACCATTGACGTAAATCGCCAGGCCGTCCAGCCAGGTCGCAACACCGGGGGCGAATCGGCCCAGCAGAATGCCTCCGGCAATGCACAACCCCACCCATACGGTCAGATAGCGTTCGAAGACGCTCAAGGCCTGTTTTGAGGACGGCACACGCGCAGCAGAATTGGTTGTCGTTGTCATGGCCTTCCGCTCTGTCACCGTTTCGGCCTGGACCCTCATTCAACCGCCACAGCAGCACCGGGGAGGTTTTCGTGCGTTAATCTCCAGGCTCACGACATAATCGGACGCCCTGGCGCCGTCCGGCAGCGACTCGACGACCTTCCTGTACAACGGGTCGTTCATGCGCGTCATCGAATCGATATACTCGGGCTTGATCGTCAGGCGAATGTCCCGGAGGCCGGCCTCTTCCGCCATGCGTTGGGTCTCTTCCACCATAACGGCGCCGGCGATACACCCCACGAGCGCTTCCACCATGCCGCGCACCTCGGGCGGCAATGGCTTCAAAAGCGCCAGATCGGACACGGCCACGCGGCCGCCGGGTTTGAGCACGCGCGCGATTTCGCGCCACACCTGGGGCTTGTCTGGCGACAGGTTGATGACACAATTCGAGATGACCACGTCGGCGGCGTTGTCGGCAATCGGCAGATGCTCGATTTCGCCAAGCCGGAATTCCACATTGTCGAAGCCGGTGCGCTGGCGGTACGGTTCGGCGTTGCGGCGCGCCTTGGCCACCATCTCGGCGGTCATGTCGACACCGATCGCGCGTCCCTCGGGCCCCAGCCTGCGCCCCGCGATAAACACGTCAAACCCGCCGCCGCTGCCCAGGTCGACGACGGTCTCTCCGGGGTTCAACGAGGCGAGCACGACGGGGTTTCCGCACGAAAGGCCCATGTTGGCGCCCTCGGGCAAGGCGGCTAACTCTTCGGCGTCATAGCCGATGGCCTGCGCGAGCTGGGCGGCGTCGTCCCCGCCGCCGCAACAAGACCGGGCCGGTCCACAGCACGAGCCGCCGCCCGTGGCAATAGCCGCATAACCGGTTCGCACTTTTTCACGGATGCTATCCTGGTCGTTCATGGGACAGTTTCCTTTGTCAACGCTTGAGGTAATCGCTCAACAAACGCCTTTATCTCGTCGCGCACGCGACGGTAATGGGCCAGGGCTTCTTCTTCGGTCTTTGCATCCCGCGCCAGGCTGGGCGGGTCGTCAAACCCAGCGTGTACAATCTCCGCTTTCCCGGGGAACAGCGGGCAGTGTTCGTGGGCGTGCCCACACACGGTCACCACATAATCGAACTCGATGCCCATCACTTCCTGGACGTTCTTCGAGCGGTGGCGCGAGATGTCGACACCGGCCTCGGCCATGACTTGCACCGCCTTCGGATCGAGCCCGCGCGTCTCGATACCCGCCGAGCAGGCCTCGAGCCGGTCGTTCTGAAGGGCCCGCGCCCAGCCCTCCGCCATCTGGCTGCGACACGCGTTGCCTGTACAGAGAAACAATATGCGAAGGCGCTCCGGCATGGGCATTTACTCCCGGGAGATGTTAATGGCGATGCTCTTGGGAAGCGCCAGTCCGGCTGCCACTTGCATCGCCTTGAAAAGCCCCACCGGCGCGGCACAGGCAGCGCAACAGCCGGACAGGGTTTCCCGCGCCGCGCTCAGCAGCACGCTCTGTCCAACAGGGGAGATCTCCTGGTAGGCGTCCACGGGACCGCACTCGGCCAGGCGCCGGGCCAGCGTCTGCACCTTATCGCAATCGCTGTGGATATCAAACACCACGAATTGGTTGTCTTGGGAGGATGCCTGCGCGCTCGTTGAAAAACCGCAGATTCCCGGGTCGATATGAACTGTAGCTTCCATCGTGTCTGCCTTTTTTTTACGATAGCGCCCCTCGCGCCTGGCACTGGCTTCGGCACAGGGTCTCCGGATCCGTACGCAGAATCGTCAGGAGCCTCCTAGTATCGGCGCGCACAACCTGGTCTGTGGAAAGACGTGCCTGAAGCCACACCAGGGCTTCGCGGGCATCGGGCGTGGCGCTGTCCGCGGCCAGGCGGTAGTAAGCCCACCGCCCCTGCTTCCGGCTGACCACCAGCCGGGCCTGCTTCAGGATGCTCATGTGCCTGGACACCGTGGAAGGGGCGAGCCCCAACAGCTCGATGATTTGGCAGACGCACAGCTCCCGCCCCCGCAGGGCCATCAGCGCGCGCACGCGGTTTTCATCCGCCAGGGCCTTGATCACGTCCATGAAGTCCCGCATGGTTTCATTTCCTTATTTCGCCATATGACGAAATATACCCCATGAGGGCGGCCCGCGTCAAGGGCCGGTCAGGGCGCCGCATAGATCATCCACAGGCCGCCCAGAATCACCAGCACGCCGCAGATCCTTTTCAGGAGGACAGCCCCTTTACTGCGTTCGTTCCAGTTGAGGTACTTCTGGATGACCCCGGTAAAAGTGCCTGCGAAGACGATGACGGAACAGTGGCCCAGGCCGTAGGCCAGGAGGAGCATGACGCCATAGGGGAGGTTCGTAGCCGCGAGTTTGAACGTGACGCCGAGCATAGGCGCCATGTAGGCGAACGTGCAGGGGCCAAGCGCGATCCCGAACACCAGGCC
>JAAYAQ010000284.1 GCA_012719295.1 Candidatus Hydrogenedentota bacterium
CCGCATTGCGTCCCGTCAGGGACGAAGGATAACGGGATGAGCGCCGTGTCCGCATTGCGTCCCGTCAGGGACGAAGGATAACGGGATGAGCGCCGTGTCCGCATTGCGTCCCGTCAGGGACGAAAGAAAATAGCCCACCACTTCAGTGGTGGGAGCCCCCGGATCCCTGAAACCATGAGTCCCGTAGGGACGGCAGACCATCGCGCCGCCCAGTTTCAAAATTCTCGTCGGGGTCGTGTCCTTCGCTGTCGTAGGTGGCCACGCGGATCGGCGTGATCGGGTTCGAACGGGGACACGTTGTCGCGCCGGAGCGGCGTTTGGAACATGTCCCCGTTTTGCTCCGGCGTTTTCAGACTTCGTGTCCTCTGCGGCTATACCAATGAATCCCACAGGCCACGGCGCGTTCCGCGGAGAGCCGGGGGGAGGGGGCGAACTTCGCAGGCTGAACTCAGGGCTGCGCGCCCAGCACAATGTCGTCGGGATCGATGAGACGCTGGCCTGCCGCGCAGAGTTCGCATGCCGCGGGTTCCCAGCTCTGCATGCTGAGGCGGGCCAGCGGTTCGTACCGGCAGTCAAACCCCACCTCGCCCGCGCTGCGGTCGATGAGTACGGAAACGCCGGCGATCACGGCGCCCCGACCGCGAAGATGCGCGATGCTTTTTTTGACCGATCCCCCGGTTGTCGCGATGTCCTCGACGATGAGCACCCGTTCCCGCTGATTCAGGAGAAATCCGCGTTTCAGGGCCATGCTGCCGTCGCTTTCCTTCTCGGTGAAGGCTGCCCGGCACCGCAAGTGGCGGGCGGTCTCGTACGCCAGGATGATGCCCCCCGAAGCCGGCCCGACCACCAGGTCAATCTCGGCTTCCAGGAACCGGTCCGCGATCGCGGCACAAAGCCGTTCGGCGAGGTCCGGGTACTGAAGCACCCGGGCCGCCTGGAGAAACTGGCGACCGTGCCGGCCGCTGGCGTACACGAAATGCCCATCCAGCAGCGCGCCCGCTTTCCGAAAAGACGCAAGTACCTGTGCTTCGTTCATCCCTGCAGTTCCTCCAGGATTAACCGGACCGCCTCCGGGGGATTCTTGTGTTTCAGGATCGGCCGGACCACGACAATCATGTCCGCCCCGGCGTCCGCGGCTTCCCGCGGCGTCATGATACGGGCCTGATCGTCTTTGGAGGCCCATCGAGGCCGGATGCCGGGAGTGACGATAAGGGGCGCCGGCCCGACCGTTTCGCGCACCATCGCGATTTCGCGCGGAGAACACACAATTCCGTGCGCCCCGGCTTCCACGGCCAGGCGGGCCAGCCGGGGAACGGCCTCCGCCGCGGTCTCGGGAAGGCCGACTTCCTGCCGGAGCATATCGTCCGTGAGGCTGGTGAGCACCGTCACGGCGAGAATGCGGGTGTCCGTGCCCTCGACGGCGGTGCGCGCGGCAGCAATCATCGCCTTGCCGCCCGACGCATGCAGGGTGAAGAGCTTCGCCCCGAGGTCCGCGGCCGCCCGCGATGCACTGGCCACGGTATTGGGGATGTCGTGGTACTTGAGATCAAGAAACACATTCTTGCCCCGGTCCCGAACGGCCTCCACCACCGCCGGTCCGCAGCGCGTGAACAACTGAGCGCCGATCTTGAACCACGAACATTCCGCGGCGATTTCGACCGCCGCCAGGGCGTCCTCGCGCGTATCCACGTCAAGACCGGTAATCAGCTCGGTACGTCTCTTCATGCCTGCATGGCTCCAATGAGTTGGTTCACATCGGCGATCCGGTGCCGCTTGAGGTACTCGGCAATCCCTTCCACGATGCGGAGGGCGATATCCGGGCGGCGGAAGGACATCGAGCCGACGGAGACCGCGGTCGCGCCCGCCAGGAGAAACTCGATGGCGCTGGCCGCCCCGCTGATCCCCCCCGTGCCGATAATGGGAATCCGGAGCACCCGCGCGGCATCCCACACCATCTTGACCGCCACCGGGCGGATGGCCGGACCGCTCAAGCCGCCCACAATGTTGGCCAGCCGCGGTTTTCGCGTCTCCGGGTTAATGGCCATGCCCAGCAGCGTGTTGATGAGGCAGACCCCGTCGGCCCCGGCCGCTTCCGCCGCCAGGGCGGGCTCCTGGATATTCATGACATTCGGGGTCAGCTTGATATACAGGGGCAGCCGGGTCGCTTCGCGAATCGCCCGCGTGTATACCGTGATCGCCTCGCAGCTCTGCGACACCAGCACCGCCCCTTTGGCGGTCCGGGCGTCGTGAACGTTCGGGCACGAGAGATTCGCTTCGATGGCGTCCGCCGCTCCTTCCGCCTCGAGACGCCGGGCCAGCTCCGCGTATTCCTCCGGAGAATACCCGTAGATATTCGCGATGATGGTCGCGTTGCGTTTGCGCAGATAGGGGACCTTCTGAGAGAGAAACCGCTCGATGCCGACATTCTGGAGGCCAATCGCGTTGAGGAGTCCCGCGGGCGTCTCGACCAGGCGCGGGGGCTTGTTGCCCGCCCGCGGCTTGAGCGAGATGCTCTTGGTCGTTACCGCCCCAAGGAGCGACACGTCGAAGTAGCGGTCAAACTCCTCGCCGTACCCGAAAGTGCCGGAGGCCACCGTGACCGGGTTCTTCATCCGGAGACCGCCCAGATTGACGGCCAATGTGGCGGTATCACAGGTCATAGGCCGTATTGTGCGCCTCCCAGTCGATGATCGCCGCGTCAAACACCGGTCCATCCACACATACCCGCACCATCTTCTCGCCTTCGCGTTCAACCTTCGATTCGACCACGCAGCCCAGGCAGGCGCCGTCGCCGCAGGCCATCTGCGCCTCGAGCGAGACCAGACACGAGGCCCCCGCGCGCGCGGCCACGGCGGCCGTGGTCGACATCATAATCATCGGACCGCACGCGTACACGCGGGTCCCCGGCCCCGGCGCAAGCCGTTCGAGCATCTGGGCCGCGTACGCTTTTTCTCCCGCCGAGCCGTCGTCGGTCGCCAGATGCACCGTGCACCCCATCGACCTGAACAGGTCTGCGCAAAGCAGCAGGTCCCTGGTGCGGGCGGCGAGCACCACCTCCGGAGGCCGGCCGCACGCGTCCGCCAGGGCGCGCGCAAGGGCCGGGAAGGCCGCGACGCCGATCCCCCCCGACACAATGATATGCCGCTCAACCTCGGGCGCGATGGGAAAACCGTTGCCCAGAGGACCCTGTATCGAGCAGGTTTGCCCTGGCACCCGCCGCGAAAGAAGCTGCGTGCCTTCGCCTTCCACTTTGTAGAGAAGCGTGAAGCCGTCGTCGTGGATCTCCGAAAGGCACATGGGCCGGCGCAGAAACGGGTAGAGCGTCTCGACGACTTCCACCATGCAGAACTGGCCCGGTTGCGCCGCGCGGGCGATATCCGCCGAGCGCAGCCGCATACGCCAGTGATCCGGCGCGACCAGGTCGTGCGCCACAATCTCGCAGTCCTGAATATACCGCATCTCAGGTCCTGCCGCGATCCAGGGCCAGTTGGCTCCGCAGATTGTTCAGACTGAGACGCACGCGCTCCGCCAGAACCTCGCCCACGCCTTCCACGGCCACCAGCTCATCTTTCGGCGCCCGCATGATCTGCTGGAGCGTGCCGAAGCGGTTCACCAGGTTCTCGATGATCTGCGGCGTGAGACGGCGGGTCTGCGAAAGTACCCGGTAGCCCCGGGAGGAGAGATAGGTGTCCACCCCCCGCAGGTTGGCTCCGTATCCAAGGGCCTGGCTGATGGCCTCCAGCGAGATCAGTTCGTCCTGCGACAGTTCCTCGATCCGCTGCTGGACCACCTCCGGGCTCGCCGAAGGTTTCTGTTTGTAGTAATCCCTCGTAACCAGGCTGGCCTCTTCGATCGGAATGGTGAGTTCGCGCAACTGCAATTCGATCAGGCGTCCCTCGGTGCCCAGCTCCAGGATATACGGCTCGATCTCCGAGGCGATCCGCCGCGACATCTCACAGCGCTGAATGGCTTTGCACACGTCGAAGATCGTCACCATATCCTCAAATTCGCGCGTGCTCAGATCCAGCATCGACAGGTTGAGACTGCTGATATACTTTTCGAGCGTCTGAAGCGCCTGCGCCGACTTGTTGAGCAGCGTGGGGAGGCTGTCCAGCACGTGGCGCGTGTTCTGGACGTACAACGTGACGCTCGAACGGCGTTCAGACACGGCCACCACGGCGCATTTCGCCTGTTTCGCCATGCGCTCCGCGGCAATGTGCCGGGTACCGGTTTCGTGCGAGACAATGGAATTGCTCGGCGTAAGAAACCGGTTGGCGTACGTGATCGTGGAGCCGTCCTCATTCAGAATGATCGCGCCGTCCATCTTCGACAATTCATACAGCAACTGCGGCGTGCACGCGGCATTCAATTCGACCCCGCCATCGGACAGATCGGCCAGTTTCTTGGGGTCGCCAATGCATAACAAGGCGCCCAGGCGGCTCTGCAGCATCATGGAGATCGCTTCGCGGATCTTCGTGCCGGGGGAAATCATCCGGACCGCTTCATGAAATGCGATGGATTTCGTTTTGCGCTTTGACTTCACCATTCCCCGTTTTCCTCTGCGAACTGCGTGTCGTGCGTATAATGGCACGGCGCGGGGTTATCGTTCCAGAGCGATCTCGATCGCCTGCCCGATCCGGCCGACGGCCCAGACCCGCTCCTCCGGGTTATCCACGTCCGCCGCGTTGTTCTTGGGTACGATGCATCGCGTAAAACCGAACTTTGCGGCTTCCCCGACCCGCCGGCGCGCCATGTCCACCCCGCGAATCTCCCCCGCCAGGCCGATCTCGCCAAAGGCCGTCAGGTGCGGTGCGACGGGGGCTTCCATAAAACTCGAAACAAGCGCCAGGGCAATCGCCAGGTCCGCCGCCGGCTCGTCCAGCCGCACGCCGCCCGCCACATTGACAAACACGTCGCGGTCGGCAAAATGCAGGCCCGCCCGCTTCTCGAGCACCGCCAGGATCAGCGACACCCGGTTCGGATTAACCCCGGTCACGGTGCGGCGGGGCGAGCCCAGGTTCGAATCGCACACCAGCGCCTGCACTTCGACCAGCAGGGGACGCGTGCCTTCCACGCTCGGCAGCACCACCGAACCGCTCACGCCTTCGGGGCGTTCGTTCAGAAACAGCGCGCTCGGGTTAGGGACCTCCTGAAGTCCGGTCTCGGTCATCTCGAACACGCCAATTTCGTTGGTCGACCCGAACCGGTTCTTCACCGCCCGGAGAATCCGCAGCGCCTGCTTGCCTTCTCCCTCGAAATACAGCACGGTATCGACCAGGTGTTCCAGCATGCGCGGCCCGGCGATCGAACCCTCCTTTGTGACATGCCCGATCAGGAAAATCGGCGTGCCGGAGCCTTTAGCCAGCCGCAGAAACTCGCTCGCGCAATCGCGCACCTGCGAGATGCTCCCCGGCACCCCCTGGAGGTCCGCCGAATACACCGATTGGATCGAATCGACCACAATCAGGTCGAACGCGCCGCTCTGGAGGTGCTTGCGGATCGACGACAACTCGGTCTCGGTGAGCATGAACAGGCCGTCGGAGAGGGTACCCAGGCGGCGCGCCCGCAACTGCGACTGGCTGAACGATTCCTCGCCGGAGATGTAGAGCACGGAACGGCCCTGTTGCGCCAGCCCGTGGGAAATCTGCAACATCATGGTCGACTTGCCGATCCCCGGATCGCCCCCGACAAGCGTCAACGAGCCCGGAACAATGCCGCCGCCCAGTACCCGGTCACACTCCTCGATCCCCGTCGAGATTCGGGGGGGAGGTTCGTGCTGTTGATCGGTGATCGGAAGCGGTGCGTGGCTTTCCCCGATGGACGTGCGGGCGTGTTTCCCGGATTCGACTACGGTCTCTTCAAGCACGGTGTTCCACTGTCCGCAATCCGTACAGCGTCCCACCCAGCGCATGTAGGTTGCGCCGCAGCTTTGACATACAAAGGTGGACCGGGTCTTGGCCATAGAGGGATTCCCGCGAAGGCTCCTTGTGCCAGAAGGTTACGGCATGCCAGTCCGTCACGCACGGGCCTTATGCCATCCTGCGGGAAGAATACCAGATGCCCATGCAGGGATGAAACCTCCTTTTTCCCCACAGCAATCCCCCCCTGACCGTGGTTGCTGCGGCGGCGGCGAGACTTCATCGCGCGGATTTCCGACGGACATTCGTTCGGTAGAGGACCATCGTCCCCGTGCTGAACCACGTGCTTTGTGAGAAAGACACGACTGGCGAGAGGGCAAGGCCCAGACCCGCCCGTCCGGTCATTTTCGTCACACGGACGGCAGGGCGGGTAAGGCGCTGAGCATGGCCGCCCCGAAGATGGCCACCAGAAGCAGCGCGAGCAATACGCTTGTCACCGCGTTGAGCGCGAAGTAGATCAGGAAATCGAAGAACCCCATGTCGTACACGGCGCTCAGGATCCACACAAGCACGAAGATGCCGAAACAGGGGACGATCCCCGCGACCGCGTTGGCGCCAATCGCCACCAGGCCCACCGAGAAGATGTCCTTCAAGAACTCCCCGTGGGGCAATTTGCCCGTAAACAGCAGCGTGAGATAGAGCGGCCACGGGGCCGCGAGCAGGCCCGCCACCACCAGCACCACCAGCATCAGCACCGACACGCCTTCCCCAAACGGCGCGCTCCCGGAAGTGGCCTGCGTCACCTGAACGCCGCTCAGGGCGGACCGGAGTTCTTCAGGAACGATTTCCGCGCCTTGCGCCATGTAGACCACGCTGCTGGTCGTATCCTCCACAACGATGGCCGGGACTTGTGTAATGCCGTACTCCGCGGGGGTGGGATCGTCCTCCGCATACAGGACACGGATATTGATGAATTGCGACAACGCCTGGCTGATGGCGGGATCCTGGAACACCGAGGCCTCGATCGCGCTCGAGGCCTGGCCGCTGTCGTAATAAAACAGGCAGATCGGGCGTCCATACTGATAGGCAACGTCCGAGCCCTGCTCAACGCTGTAGTACCACTGGACAGGCTGCACCACTGCGCCCGCGGCGGCCGCCGGCGCTTCCGGCTCCGCTGGCGCCGGGGCAACCGCGGTGCCCTCTGTCGGCCCCTGCTCGGTTACGGCCACTTCGATGGTTCCGGAGCCGCCGTCCCCCTTCTTCGTCATCGAAAGGACCAGAGGAAGTCCGATAAGCAGCAGCGCCAGGACAGCCGCCACGGACCCCAGCACGATGTAAAAGCGTTTTCCGGAAGAGCGGGGCGGGGGGCCGTACATCGACAGGTCCGGCACGGCCGGAATGTCCGGAATGCCCGGGAGCCCGCCGTAACCGGCCGGAGCGCTGGGAACGCCGCCCCCCGCGCCACGCCCGAGCAGACTGGCCAAATCCGTAGGGCCCTCCTGAATCGGGCCGTGCTCCCGGCGGAGACGCACCAGAAGCTCCTGAGATTTCGGGTCGTTGTGGAGGGTTACGGCCTGTTCGCATATCTGGATGGCTTCAAGCGGCCGCTGAAGCTCGGCCAGACACATGGCCCGTGCCAGCATGATGTGCTTTTCATTGGGAAAGGCGGCGTTCAGCCCGTCGAGAACGATCAGCGCCTCCGGATAGCGTTTTTGCGCGAACAGCGTTTTTGACTGGACGAATTTCTCACGCGCCTCGTGCCGATGCATTGCCGGTGTCCCCCTGCGTTCTCCTGTCCCGCCCGTCTGCTCCAGTATACACACGAGCGGCTGTCCGGATTCAATGCTGTTCCAGGCGCCC
>JAAYAQ010000285.1 GCA_012719295.1 Candidatus Hydrogenedentota bacterium
ATCGTGCCGTTGCTGGAACCGCGCGGCGTGCAGCACACGCACGGGTACCTGACCACCCTGCGCGGCTACCTCATGCTCTACAAATCGACCGGCGACCCGGCCATTCTCGCCCTGGCGGAGAAGCTCTACGGCGAGCTCGTTTCCTCCACGGATTTTCTCATCTATGGCGGGGTTCTCGAATACTTCGGGATGAAATATGACCGCGACGAGGGCTGTTCGCAGGCCGATTTCCTGCGTCTCAGCCTCCAGCTCTGGCAGGCCACCGGCAACCTGGACTACCTCGAACGCGCCGAGCGGTGCATGTTGAACATCTTCTATGCCGGCCAGTTTGAGACGGGCGACTTCGGCCACCGCCGGTTTGACGAGACCGGCTACATCCCCGCGCTGGGCGCCGGGCGCGCCTGGTGGTGCTGCACCATGCACGGCCACCGCGCGTTTGCCGACGTGCAGCGCTGCGTCGTGACCCGCGATGACCGGGGCGTGAAGATCAATCTCTTTCTCGAGGGCCGGTGGTCCGGCGGCGGCGCCACGCTGACGCTGGCCCGTCCCGGCGCGACCGTTCCGCAGGCGCCCGTGTTCCGCGTCACGGTGGACGCCGCGCCCGAAGGCAACAGCATCATTGCCCTGCGGCAGCCGTCCTGGGCGAAGGACGTCCGCGTCCGTGTGAACGGCGCGGAACTGAGGCCGGTCCTGCTCGCAGACTATCTTGTCCTGGAGCGCGGGTGGAAAAGCGGCGACGTGATCGAGGTGGACTGGGCCTGCGATGTGCGCCTGCTGCTGCCGGACGGCACGGTGATCCGGCCCGCGGACCTCACGGAACAGCCCGTCAAGGCCGCATTGTTCTACGGCCCCTGGCTGCTGAGCGTGATCGACGAGCTCGACCCGTCGTTCCATGGGGAACCCTGGCGCAACAATGTGATCCACCTGCCCGAAACCGTCACGCGGCCGGCATCGGCGAGCGGTCCCGCGGGCAACCCGTGCATCGTGGAAGACGCGCACCTGGTTTTGGACTACCGCCACGACGGATTTCCCGATCCGTGCACCGTCACGCTGCGGCCCGTCTCTGAACAGACCCCTTACCGTCAGCCCATGGCGACCGTGTGGTTGAATTTCGCCCGGTAATCCGTATCTGACTCCGCGCCGATGGCCCGCCCCTGGGACGGCGGCAGAGGCCGTCCCGGGGGCTGCCGGAAAGGCTGCTATTCGACGAGGATGGCCTGCGGCGAGGCGGTGCCCTCGTTTTCGGGGTTGTAGTATTCGTACACCCGCGAGCTCGGGGTCTGGGCGCGCAGCGGGAACTTCGCGCGCAGCCCGTACTGGAACTCGATGACGCCGCTGCCGGCGATGCGCTCGAAGTACACGATGATCTGGCGGCCGGTCATTTCGTACTTCTGGATGGTCTTGTCTTCGACCAGTTTTTCGAGGTCGGCGGTCTGCACCTCGAATCCCGGCGGGATGCCCAGGTCGACGATGATCATCTGCGCGGCGCCCGGACGGTTGTTGGTGACCTTGACCCGGGCCGTCACCACGTCGTTGACGGCGAGCTGGGTTTTGTCGTAGGCCACCTCGATGCTCATGGGCTCCTGCACGGGCTGGGCGGCCGACCACGGGGTGTAGAACCGGCCCACGACCTGGTACAGCATCGAGCCTTCGCCCTCGATGGTGAGCGCGACCGTGTTGTTTCCGGCCTTCGTCTGCTCGCCCAGATCGACCAGCCGCATGACGTCGCAGTCTTCCGGAGTCACCGCCAGCTCAGACACGGGCGCGCCATTCAACGCGACCGTCACCTTGGCGTTGACGGTTTCGGTGCGGCTGCCCAGCGACAGCATCATCGCTTTCAGCGCCAGGATGGTGGCCTGGGTCGAGCCCCAATGGCCCTGGGCGCTCTTCTTCTGGATGATGTAAGTGAGGGCCTTGGTCGTGATTTCGGGATAGCGGTTCGCGTTCAGAAACGCGATGGTAGCCAGGGCGGTGGTTTCGACGTCCGCCGCGTCGCCCTGGGTAAAGGTGACCGTGCCCGTGCCGCCTTTCCAATGGACGGTGTCCTTCTCCTCGACGCGCAGGCCGTGGAGTTTTTCGAGCACGCGGAGGGTCCAGGCGTCCCTGGGGTTCCACGCCACCGCGGCGTTGGCCACCAGGGCGAGGGTGTAGGCCTCCTGGGCGCTTTCCCAATTGTTGCGGAGGTAGGCGACGGCCTTGTCGAGTTCGGGTCCTTTGCCGCCGGTGCTGAGGATGGCCTCGGCGATGTAGGCCGTGACAAGCAGCCCGCTGTTTTGAATCCCGCTCCACGATTCCGCATGCAGGTACTGCTCGTCGGGTTTCCAGGCGCCGTCGGCCTCCTGCTTCGACAGGAGCCACGCGCGGGTGCGTTCAATGACCGCCGCGTCGACCTCGTGGATCTGCGCCATGTCGTGGAACTCTTTGAGGCCCCATGCCGTAAGCACCTTGTTGGCCGGGGCGTCGCCGAACCACGAGTAGCCGCCGCCCGGCACTTCATACGCGAGCAGGCGCTGGTACCCGGCGTTGATGAACCCTTCGGCCTTCATCTGGGTCTCGGGGTTAATCTGGTCCGTTGCCTTCATGTACTGCACGATGAGGATGTTGGGATAGGTGACCGAGGTGGTCTGTTCGAAACACCCGAAGGGCATTTGGAGCATGCTGTCGAGGCCGTCGACGATCTGGCTGTATACGCCGGGGTAGATGCGCACGAGGATCTTGCTGGCGCCTTCGACGGCGTTGCCGGGGATCTCGATGGTGTGCTCGACCGTGCCCGAGAGCCGGTCGCTGAAGGTTACGTTCTGTTCCTCGCCGTCGGGCCGTACCTCGATGTCGCGGCGGATGGCGTCGCTCATCTGCGAACCGTAGGCCCATACCGTCAGGCGGTGCTTGCCCAGTTCGACGACCTCGATCGGGAAGTACATCGAGGTGACCTGTCCGGGCTGGAGCGTGATGGTGCGTTCGGCGTCGCCGTCGAGCTTGAACCAGGGTTCCACCTCAAACTTGAGCCGCACGTCCTGGGCCTGTTCCAGGTAGTTGTAAAGGACCACGGGGATCGAAACCTGGTCGTGCTGCGTCAGCGAGACGGGCAGGTCGAGGTCCACGAAAAAGTCCTGGAACACCCGGATGCCGCTGTCCCTGCTGCCGAGGGCGCCGGTCTTCGACGACGCCATGGCCGTCATGCGCCAGGTGGTGATGCTGTCGGCGAGGGCCACGTCCAGCACCGCGTTGCCCTGCGCGTCGGTGATGAGCGCCGGCTCGAAGAGGAGCGTTTCGGGGAAATACTCGCG
>JAAYAQ010000286.1 GCA_012719295.1 Candidatus Hydrogenedentota bacterium
ATCTCGGTAAACACCGGGTCGCCCGCCATTTCACCGCAGATTCCGCACGGGATGCGCGCCGCTTTGGCCGCCCGAACGACGTGCCGTATCAGACGGAGGATGGCCGGATGGGCCGGCTCGTACATATGCGCGATCTTCTCGTTGGCGCGGTCCACCGCCAGACCGTATTGAATCAGGTCGTTGGTGCCGATGCTAAAGAAGTCGGATTCCGCCGCCAGCAGGTCCGCGATCACCACGGCGGACGGCACCTCGATCATGGTCCCGATCGGCACGCGCGGGTCAAAGGGAACGCCGCGGCGCTCGAGGTCCGCGCAGACCTCCCGGACCATCTTTTTGACCCGGCGAAACTCGTCGAGGCCGCTCACCAGCGGGAACATGATCTGGACGTTGCCGTGCACACTTGCGCGAAACATCGCCCGCATCTGGGCCTTGAAAATGTCCGGGCGTTCCAGGCAGAACCGGATGGCCCGCCAGCCCAGTTGCGGGTTGATCTCGTCCGCCAGATGAAGATGCGAGACAAACTTGTCGCCCCCGAGGTCGAGGGTCCGCAAGGTGACCGGCGCCGGTTTCATGGCTTCCGCCACTGTCGCGTATGCCTCGAACTGCTCCTCTTCCGAGGGGAGGGATGCGCGGTTCATGAAGAGGTACTCGGTCCGGTACAGGCCGATCCCCTGGGCCTTGGTCGTCTTGCTGTGCGTGATCTCGACCGGCAACTCGAGGTTGGCCAGGGTCGGAATCTCGAAGCCGTCGATTGTGACGCTTTGCAGATTCAGTTCGGCCATCAGCAGGGCCTGGCGCTCCTCCTCCAGGCGGGCCTTCTCCGAAGCGTAGCGTTCCAGCGTGGCCTGGGTGGGGCGGAGGATGACGTCCCCCTTGGTGCCGTCCACAATGACGACGTCTCCCGCGAGCGCCTGGGCGCCGACGGTGCTCAGGCCGACCACGGCCGGAACCTCGAAAGCCCGCGCCAGAATGGCCGTGTGCGACGTGGGCCCGCTCAGGTCCGTCACCAGCCCCAGCGTGTTCTCGAGGTCCATCTTGGCCGTATCTGACGGCGACAGATCGTGCGCCACCACCACGCACGGGTGGTCGAGGTGTTCGAGACTCTCCAGCTCCGTCTTGAGCAGCCGGCCCTGGATGCGGCGCAGCACGTCCACAACATCCTGCGTGCGTTCGCGGAACTGGGCATCGTCCACCGATTCCAGCAGGCTGGAGTAGCGTTCGCTGAATTCTTCGAGGAGGTACTCGACGTTCCAGCCCTCGTTCTGGAGCCGTTTTTCGATGTCTTCGTGAAAGGTTACGTCGTCGAGCACCATCAGATGGGCGTCGAAAATCTCGGCGTGCCTGGGACCCAGATCCTGCGACGTCTTCAGCAAGAGGCGTTTGAGATCGACGCGCACGCCCTCGACGGCCTCACGAAACCGGTTGAGCTCCGCGGCCTTGTCCTCGACCTGATACTTCGGAACGTCCAGGCCGGTGAGGCCGAATGGCAACACGGGTCCTATCGCTATCCCAGGCGATACTCCAATTCCGCGCAGCGCGATCTCCACGTGATCAGCTTTCCCCGAAGCCGGACGCTATCAGTTCCCGCACCGCCTGCATGGCCTGATCCGCATCCGGGCCCTGCGCCGTTACGGTCATCCGGGTACCCTGTGCCGCCGCGAGCGTCAACAGCCCCATAATACTCTTTGCGTTGACCCGCTGGCCGTTCACATTGATCTGCACGTCGCTCTCAAACTGGAGAACGGTCTGCACGAGCTTTGCGGCGGGACGGGCATGGAGGCCCATCGAATTCACGACGGCCATTACTTCGGTCAGTTCGGGCATCCCTTGATTATCCTGATATCGTCGATTTCCACAGTAATTATGACAGCATTGCCGACGGGCTGGCAGGCCTGCACGAACTTCGCCCACAATGGTCTCGGGCATACGCGCGCAGGGGCCTTGCTCACCCCGTACGTTCAAAGCCACCGTGTCGGACAGACTAAGAATATAGTGGATTCCACGAGAGTTTTCAAAAAAACATCGCGGCGCGCACGCCACGCGAACGCGAGACGCGACCATGGCCGCCGCCGGTATAAGTCATTCCCCGGCAAAGTCTTAGGCGCTCGGGCGGATGTCCGCAGGACCATGGAAATTCGTAGCGCCTATGCGGGCAGTTCGCGATGCCGCAGTCGGACGTTGTAGTTCATTTCACGCAGCATCACCGAAAGTGCGTGGGCAACCGCCACGGAACGGTGCTGGCCGCCCGTACAGCCCACGCCGATGGTCAGGTAGGCCTTGGGCTCGGCGGCATACCGCGGGATCAGGAATTTGAGCAGGCCCTTGACCCGGTCCAGAAACTCCCGGGCATCGGCGTTGTCGAGAACGAAGTCGCGCACGTCCGGCTCGGCCCCGGTCAGTGTGCGCAGGTCGGGGTCATAGTGCGGGTTGGGCAGAAACCGCACGTCGAACACCAGGTCGGCTTCGGGGGGCACCCCGCGTTTGAAGCCGAAAGACAGGATGGTGATGACTAGATCCCGGGCTTCTTTGGGGCCCAGAAACATGCTGGCAATCCGTTCGCGAAGCTCCGACACGGAGGTGGAACTCGTATCAATGATGAGGTCCGCACGCGAACGCATCGGCTGCATCATGCCGCGTTCGCGCCGGATGCCTTCCTCTACGCTTCCCGAGGGGGAGCAGGGGTGTCTCCGGCGCGTTTCGCTGTATCGATGGATGAGCACGTCATCGGAACTGTCGAGGAAAAGCGTCTCCACGCGAATGCCCTTTTCCTCCACTTCCTGCGCGTAGCCCGGCAACTGGGAGAGCCCCTGTCCGGCGCGCGCGTCGAGGCAGACGGCCACCTTGCGGCGGGCGGGTTCCTTGCTGCCCTGAACCAGTTCGGCAAACGTCGGGAGCAGCGCCGCGGGAAGGTTGTCCACGCAGTAATAGCCGAGATCTTCGAGGAATTTCAGCGCCAGCGATTTCCCCGCCCCGGACAAGCCCGTGACCAGCACAAACCGGCGTCCGTCAGGCATCGCCCACGCTCATGAGATTCAGCAGCTTCTGGTTCAGTTGCTGCGCGGGATGGACCCCCAGCTCTTTCAACCGGTGGTTCAGAGCGGCGACCTCCACGATGATCGCGATATTGCGGCCCGGCCGGACCGGGATCAGCAGGTACGGAATCCGGGTGCGCAGGATATCCACATACTCATCGACCAGCCCGGTCCGGTCGTACTGGGCCGTCTCGTTCCACATCTCCAGTTCAACCACCAGGCCGATGCGTTTCGAATTGCGCACACAGCCCACGCCGTAAACGCTTTTCACGTCGATGATCCCGACCCCGCGGATCTCCATGTGATGCTCAATGACGGGGGAGGCCAGCGCATACACGATCCCTTCGCGGCCCCGGCGGACCGTGACCACGTCATCCGCCACCATGCGGTGGCCGCGCTCCACGAGTTCCAGCGCCGTCTCGCTCTTGCCGATCCCCGGCGCGCCGGCGATCAAAATGCCCACGCCGTAACAATCAATCGCCGTCCCATGAATGACCGTCTCGGGAGAGAATTCCTCGGCGAGAAACAGAATGATGCTGCTGATCACCTCGTCCGTGCTGCGGCGCGACCGCAGCACGGGAATCCCCCGGCGGTTGCACATGTCGAGAAAGATATTGCGCGGACGCAGGCTGCGCGAGAGCACGAACGCCGGAATCTCAAACGCGAACATGGCTTCGAGACGGTGCTGGAGCTCCGACGTCGAGAGCTTCTCCATGAAATGGATTTCGGTGTTGCCCAGGATCTGAATGCGGTCGTTGGCGAAGTATTCGAGGTACCCGCTCAAGGCCAGGCCCGGACGGTTGATGTCGGAGATGAACACGGGCCGCCCGACCCCCTGAAACCCGCCGATGACCTCGAGCTCCAGCGATTCCGTGAGCTGGTCGAGAAGCCGGGCTACGGCGATGCTGTCTTTACGGTTGACCGGGAGGCTCTTGGTGTCCATTCTTCCTCCACGCGGATGCGAAACCTCCTGCGAACCTAGAACTGGGGCTCGATCAGGCCGTAGGTGCCGTCCTTCCGGGTATACATCACGTTCACCTGCTGGGTGTCAGCGTTGGAGAACACGATGAACGGCTCCTCCGCGAGTTCGAGCTGCACCGACGCTTCTTCAATCCCCATCGGCTTCATCGGCAGCTTTTCACGCCGGATGACCTTGTGCGGCACGGGGGAGACGGCGCCGTCGAGTTCCTCCGGGATCTCCTCGACGCCTTCGAGGAATTCTTCCGGCATGTCCGCAAGCCCTTCCGCCCCCTTGCGCGCGCCGTGGCGGCTCACCCGGTCCTTGTATTTCCGAATCTGCTTCTGCAGCTTTTCGACCACCGCGTCGACCGAGGAATACATGTCGAGGGAGGATTCTTTGCCGTGGATGCGTACGCCGTTCGCGTGGAGCGTCACCTCGGCCACGTGGCGGTGCTTTTCCACACTCAGGACGACATTGACGTCAATCACCCGGTCAAAGTGCCCCCGAAGCTTCTCCAGACGAGTCTTCACGTGTGACTTGAGCGCATCCGTCAGTTCCATGTGGCGAGCTGAAATGTCCAGTTGCATAATTCCTTGACCCTCCAATACTTAGAACGCACCTTGCCGCTGAGTGATCCTACCACCGAAGGTGGGGACCTGTCAATCCGGCATCCGTCAGACGACCTGTCTGCTCATACACGCCGCCGCCGGGGCGCATTCCCCGTTGGCGGGGAAACGGGCCTACCGCCACCACTTCAAATCAAGGGCCTTCCCCTCCGCGGATTCAATGTCCAGGGCGAACCGGAATTCGCCGGGGATTTTCGAGACTTTGACCAGTATGACATTGCGTCCCTGTCGCAACAACACCTCGGCTTCGCAGGATTCGAATTCCTTGTGCGGGAGATGGATCCTCTTTTCAAACACCGGGTTTCCATTGAGCCATACCCGCGTGGCGTCCTGCACGTGGAGCCGCAGGATGGCGCGCTGTCGCACGTCGCTGGTGACTTCGGCGCAGGCGTAGGCGGTCCCGTGGTCGAACCGCGGATAGTACTCGTAGACGGGCGTGAGGGCGGCCTGAAGGTCGACCACGTGCCGGTCCCGCGTGAGCGTGTACCAGTCGCGCCAGGTGATGGGCTTGTACCAGCCCGCGTATTCCGCGCTGAAATCCAGGGCTTGCTCGGGCGGATAGACCTGGTCATGGCCGGCATCGCCCCAGTTGGGAAACATGCCGAGCACTTTCCAGTGACGGATGCCGTCAACGCGTTCGCGCACAAGCCAGTCGCGGGCCGGACGGGGGATGGGCGTGGGTTCCGGAGAAGGCACGCTTCGCCGGGCGAAGTGCCGCACGAGATTCACCAGCAGGCGGTCCGCGACGGGGTCGCGGCCCAGGTTTTCGAGAACCCGCAAATGGGTGAATACGAGGCGGCCGGCTCCGAATCGCCGCACAAGAATGTTGTTGCCCCACCAGGCGGTCTCGCCCGTCATGTAATTCCCCGCCGCAATGGGGTTCGTATCGAGACACCCGCAGATGTCCTCGTCCGTGGGTTCGATGAAGGTCCTGGCGGGGACAATATTGCGGTAGACCTGACGCATGAGGCATCGGGCCGGGAGCTTGTCGAACACGGGATGCAATTTCACGTAGTGATACACGCCGAGAAAGGCCCCGACGGAATCCTTGCTGGTTGCGGCAGGCGCGCCATCCAGGTGCGCCGCGAAATCGTTCCAGTCGTCCGGGGGGCCGAAGATGAGCGCGACGGCGCCCTCGCTCACCTCGCCCAGCACGGCGCAGAGCTCGTCGGCGGGATAGGCCCGAATGCTGTTGGCCAGGGGGGGGATGATGTGCACCGGCGCACGCGGCCCGCCCGGTTTTGCGAGCGCCGATAGGGCCGCATCCCATTTCCCGGAGGGATCCACGACGTGGACCTCTTCCGTGCAGGGTTCCGCGGGCAGGAGGACGTCAAAATCCAGCGCCGTCTCGCCCAGTACCTTCATGCCCTGCATGAGCCGCACGACGAACTTGTGGGTGCCGGGCGAACCCGACGCGGAAATGGTCCCGTTCCAGAGTTCCTTGCCCGAACGGGGCAATTTGACGTTGCGCTTCTTCTTCCAGAGGACCTGGTTTGTCGGGCCCACCACCTGGAGCGACAGATCCGCGCGCCCCTCGATCCGCGGGTGGTTCACCATCAGCACCCGCACCTGGACCTCCTGACGCGGCGCCAGGTTCGTGCGCTCCACGCGGATGAGGGGCCGGACGGGCTGCTGCGCGGTCCGGAGGGTCTCCAGCGCGGGTTTGGGCCGGCGCCAGCGATCCAGCACGCCCGCGCAGAACTCGTGGCCCGCATCGCAAAGCTGGGTATAGCAGTACCCCGCCAGCTTCGGATTCGCGAGCAAGGCGTCAATCTGGTACTGGAGCGCATCGCATTGCAATTCCTGCGCCGCGCGCGCAAACCCCGAAAACGAGCCGAACACCCGGTCCAGCTCGCGCTGTTCGAACCCGTCCATCGCCGCGTCGAGCATCTTCCGCACGAACCGGGCGTCTTTCAGGCGCTCGCGGTCGGGACCGTACTGTTCGAGGACGTCCGGCAGGTCTTCCATCCCCCCGAAACCGAATTCCGACAGGAAGCACAGGGCGTCCGGGTCGCCGATATGCTCGTAATACAGTTCGATCTCGCGGTCGACCGGCGCGCGCTGGTAAATGTGGAGGTCGTCGTAGGCTTCAAAGTCCTCGCGGTAGGGCCGTATCAGGCGCGATGGTTCGCGTGTGCTGTTGACGCCGCCCGAGTCATCGATGATCACCCGGCTGGGGTCGAGCGTGCGGGCGAGGCGGGCGAGGTCGCTCTTGATGACCTGGGCCCCGCCATTGACGTTGTAGTCCGCGTTCCCCGATTCGTTCAGCATGCCCCACATCACCACGCAGGGATGGTTGCGATCGCGCAGGACCATCTCGCGGACCTCGCGCTCGCAGCGTTCGCGCATCCAGCGTGAATTCTCGATCCAGCCGATGGGGGGCTCTTCGTAGACCAGCAGGCCCAGCTCGTCCGCGATGTCGAGCGAGAGCGGGGGCGGGGTCTTGATGTGCATGCGCACCAGGTTGTACCCCGCGTCCCGGGCGAGCGTCAATTCACGGCGCGCGAGTTCTTCGGACTCGGGCCCCGCCAGCGTGCGGGGATAATCCGGCTGTTGCAGGACGCCCTTCAGGAAGATGGGCTGGCTGTTGAGGAAAAAGCGCCCTTCCTTGACCGTGAATTCGCGCATGCCGAAGCGCACCGTCATGGCGTCAACGATCTGCCCGTCACGCAGCAACTCGCACTGCATCACATAGAGCTTCGGGCTTTCGGGACACCAATACTCGAACTCCGGAAACTCGATCGCCAGACGTCCCGGCGCCCCCGTGGCAGCGCACGAGGTTCCGGCAATGGTCAGGCGAACTTCCCCCGGTTGCGACGCGGTCACGGTGGCCGAAACGCGTTTCCGGCGGGGGTCGGGTTCAAGGAAGACATCCGTAAGATGCATGGGATTCCGCCCGAGCAGGCGCACGGAGCCCCAGATGCCGGCGAATGGGAAGTAACCCTGTTCCTTGGAACACGGAATCTGGCGGGGATGAAAATCGCCGTATCCGCCGGGCCCGTGCGGGTCAATGACGCGCACGGCCAGCCGGTTGTTCCCTACCCGCAAGGCGCTGCCGGTGGACAGCGAGAACGGCGTGTAGCCGCCCTCGTGCGAGCCCAGAAACGCGCCGTTGAGCCAAACCTGGGCAAAATAGTCTACCGCATCGAATTCCAGCGTCGCGTAGAAGTCCAGCCAGTCGGTGGTGACCTCGAACGTCCGGAAATACCAGCCGGCGCCGTCGTAATCGGGCAGCCACAGGTCCCAGACCCCCGGGACCGTCACAGGCATCGCATCCGCGGGGGGCGGTTTCGCGAACCACTGTTCTTGAATCCCCACGTCTGCCGGGTCCTGCGCCAGAGACCACTCCCCGTCGAGTGCCAGCCCCAACCGTATTGAATTCATACTCCCATCCTGCGTACACGCGAGTACGTCACGAATGAATCACCGGCCAACCCCAGCCGTTTCCTGACCCGACGGCTGCTTGCCCATCCCGTATCCTCTAATACGTCACCGCCGCCACGAGCAGCATGATGAAACCAACCAAGGCCTTGGCGAACAGGCCAAACACTTTTCCCATGGCCGCGCCGGCGCCGGTCCACATCGATTGGGCCGCGGTGCGCTCCCGGTTCAAATACTCGTGGAGCGCCGCCCCGATAAACGCCCCCAGGCAGGCCCCAACGAGCGTTCCGATGACGGGGAACAGGGGAGTTCCGGCGACGGCCCCCACCACGCAACCGATGATCGCCGCCACAATCGAGCCTTTGCTGCCGCCGAACTGCGACGCGCCCAGTCCGGCCGCGCCGCTTTCTATCAGCTCGCCCAGGATAGCCAGGCCCAGCATGACGCCGAGTGCCAGCAAGCCGAAATGCTCGAATCCCGTGACTACCCAGGCAATCAGCACCGCCCCCAGGATCACCCAGTTGCCGAACAGCCCCACGAGATCCAGCGCAATTCCAACGAGGACCGCAAGCGAGAAGAGTGTCCAGCCCACGATGGCCAGAAACAGCGTCATGCCGAGACTCCCTGATTCAACCCGGTTCCACGCCGAGTCTACATGAAAACCGGGGTCATATGCTATTATCCGCTTTCGTTTCTGCCGGTAAATACAAAACAACAAGGACGAATCTTCATTGAAAGCCACCCTGGATTGTCTTGAATGCATCGCGCAGCAGGCCCTTCGCGCCGCCCGAATCGCCACCGACGACCCGGAAACCCAGCGTCGTATCCTCAACGAAGCGGTGCTGCGCATTCCCGGCATGGATATCAACGAGTCGCCCGCGGTCCTGTCGCAATTCGTCTATGAGCTCGCGAAACAGGCCAGCGGTCAGGAAGATCCGTATGCCGATCTGAAGCGGGCGCAAAATGAACAGGCGCTTGCCCTGGAACCTGAATTGCGCGCGTACCTGGCCGAGGCGCCCGACCCGCTGGAAACGGCACTGCACCTGTCCGCCGCGGGCAATGTCATCGATATGGGCGTGCACTATGCCGGGGACATCGATATTCACACCGCCATCCGCGATGCGTTACACCAGCGTTTCGCGGTCGACCATAGCCGCCAGTTCCGCGAATCGCTCGCCGCAAGCCGCGACCTGCTGTTTCTCCTCGACAACGCCGGGGAGATCGTGTTTGACAAACTGCTCATCGAACAGCTCTGCCAGTTCACGGCGGTCACCGCGGTCGTGAAGAAGGCGCCGATCATCAACGATGTTACGTTGGAAGATGCGCACCAGGTTGGGCTGACCGCGTTCTGTCCCGTGATCGACAACGGCGGTGCGTTCATTGGCTCGCCGCTGTCCCAGATCCCGCCGGAATTCCGGCAACGCCTGGGGGCCGCGGACATGATTGTGGGGAAGGGGCAGGGAAACTATGAGACCATTGACGACTTCCCCGGAAACGTGTTTCTGATCCTGAAAGCGAAGTGCGAGGTGATCGCACGGCACATGGGCGTCCGGAAAGGCCAGGTGGGGCTGATATCGACCCGGTTCCGCAACGGCCTGCGCTGACCCCCGAACCGCTCACGGTCCGCGGGCATCCGCGCTCGAAACCGGCAGACGGTACGGCGGCGTCAGCCGCCTCTGCGCCTCATGCGTATCCGGCCTCTTTCAGGGCGGCCCGCAGGGTCACGGCCGCTTTGCGTATTTCCTCGAGCAGCGTTTCATTCGACGCCGTCTTGTATTCAAAGTGCATCGAGATCGGTCCCGAGAAACCGGCCGCGCGGAAGATCGCCAGAAATTCCACCAGCGGAACCTGCCCTTCCCCCAGGGTCAGCCACCGCACCCGCTTGTTTTCCCACACGAAATCCTTGACGGCCAGCATCTTCACGCGGGGCGCCAGGAGCCGGGCGTTGATCTGCCACACCCCGAGGCCGCCTTCGACCGTGGCGTGGCCCACATCGAAGTTGGAGCCGACGGAGTCCGCCCCGATCTCCGTGAGCATCGTGTGGAGATCCCACAACGGCGCCCCCACGTAGTTGCGTCCCGAATGATTGTGGTACCCGCCCGCCATGTGGTACTCGGAGGCCAGCGCCGCGACCCCGCGCATCTCCTCCGTGAATGCAGCCAGTTCTTCGACCGGATTGCCGTCCTTCGAATAGCCGTAGGGCCCAAACCGGAAATGACGGATGCCCAGCCTGGAAGCCGTCTCGAGTATGGGGCGCGCCTCGGTTTCCTGACCGTTCTTCAGTCCGGTCGTGATCATGGATACCTCTAGACCTTCCGCACGGATGGCTTCCACGGCCGCGGGGAGGTCCGTCGCGACCCTGTCCGGCGTCACATGCCCGCCTTCCCGCACCGTGAGGTCAACGCCATCCAGACGGAGTTCCTTGCAGGTCTTTGCGAGGGCAGGGAAATCCAGAAACTGGAGGTGCTTCGAAAAAACGCACAGGGGCGGCGCCGCCGGAGGTTTGTCCTGGGCCACCGCGCTGCGGGTTGCCAGTATGACGGCCCCGCTAACCGCGGCGGTCCGCAAGAAGTTCCGGCGGGAAATGTCCGCATTGACCATGCTGTCTTCCTCCGCTCCCGGCCAGGAGGCAGGTCGTCGAGCCGTGCGCATCCGGAGATGCGTACGCCGTGTCTCGACCCCCACAGGCCGTTGCTGCGTTGCCACGCTCAGGTGCTGCGTTTTTTCGCTGGGCTCTTCTTTTTCGGAGCGCTTTTCGCCTGGGCCGGCCGCACTTCCTTCTTCGCCGCGGGCGTCTTTTTCGCGGCGGGCTTTTTCGCGGCAACGGCCTTCTTTCTGGGCGCCGGTTTGGCCTTGGCCGACGATTTCGCCGGCTTTACCGAGGAGCCATCGGCCGCGGCGCTCGCGCGCCTGGCCGGAGCCGCGGCCGCCTTCCGGGCCGGCCTCCGCCGGACGCGTTTGACGGGGTGACTCTGTATCCATTCGAGGGCGGGACGGTAGACTTCTTCCGGGCCGCGCTTGCCGAACAGGAGGTCGGCATGCCCGTAGTCCGCCGAGACCCCGTTCTTCCTGGAGAGGAGGAGCAGCTGTTTGTCTTTTCCCGGAAGGGCGTCGAAGAACTGACGTATCCTCGGTTCGGGCGTGAGCGGATCGTCTTTCCCGCAGACCACGAGCAACGGCAGATCGATCTCCGGGAGTTGTGCGGTGACATCGACCTGGCGTCCCCGCACCCGCCAGCTTCCCGTGGACAGCCATTCGTCAAACTCGTGCGCGACTTGCGGGGGCACGGCTTCCACCATGTTGAACAGGACGCGCGCGTCCAGCTCCGGATGGACGTTGTCCCAGTTGACGGGAAAGGCAAGGAATCCAGGGCGGAGCGATTGCGCGATGGGGGTGATGGCCTTCAGAAGGGTTCGGACGGCTCTGGGGGCGACCATGGTGAGCCGGAAAAGCAAGGCCGGCGGGGCAAATGCGACGTTCCTGAATCCGGCGGGAGCGCCCAGCGCGACGCCGCTGGCCAGATGCTCGCTGCCGAAAACGATGTTGTAGGCATACAGCAGCATCGCTCCCATCGAGTGGCCTACCCAGTGCACTTTGTCGTGGCCGGTGGTGGCGCGAATGTGCGCAATCGCGGCGGGCAGGTCCTTGTACAGATAATCGTCGAAGCTGACGTCCCCGAGGTCGCGGCCTTCCGGCGGCGTGGCGCTCTCGCAGCAGCGCAGTTCGATGAGCCAGCAGTCGCAGCCTTCCGCCTCGAGTGTATCGACGATGGCGTGGCCGTGGGGCGCCTCGAAATTCAGGCGGTTGGCCGCGAGGCCGTGAACCAGCAGCACCGGTTCGCCCGGCGCCGCGGTGTTTCTCCGCCGGAACAGCTGGATGCTCCAGCCGTCCTCCGTGAGGACGGTATGAACCTCGTCGGCCCATTGCGGCCTGGGATAGCGCATCATCAGCGCGACCATGTAGCCGTTCACAAGAAGGGCGAGAAGGACAATCAGTGCAATACTCCAGAAGACGATCGCGAGCAGCAATCCCATGCTAATCCCCCATGGCACACGTGCCGGTTTGGTCTCCTGCCAAATGTTCCTTGATGCGCCGTGCGGACGCTTCGCTGAAGCCCGGCAGGGCGGCGATGACCTCCAAGGGCGCGTCTTGTATTCTGGCCAAAGACCCCAAACGGTTCAAGAGCAGCCGGGCACGCTTTTCGCCCACGCCCGGGATCTCCGTCAATTTCGTGCTGAGCGTGGCCGTTTTCCGGCGTTTCCGGTGGTAGGTCACGGCGAACCGGTGGGCCTCGTCGCGCACCCGCGCCAGGAGATGCACGACGGGGCTGTCCTGGCGCGGCACGATCGGGTTGGCCCGTCCAGGGATGAAAAAGCGTTCGGGAGACCGCCCGCCTTCCTGCGCGCGGGCTTTCGCGATGCTTGCGACGTCCAGATCTTCCAGACCGAGGTCGCGCAAGGCCGTGACCGCGACGTTTAATTGTCCTTTGCCGCCATCGATGAGCACCAGGTCCGGCAGGTCGTTCTCCTCGACGGCCCGGCGGTAGCGCCGTAGCAAGACCTCGCGCATCATGGCGAAATCGTCCTGCCCCGCGACCTGTTTGATCGCGAACTTCCGGTAACGGTTTTTGGCGGGCGCCCCGTTTTCAAACACGGCCATCGAGCCGACCGGCTTGTCGCCCTGCTGAGTCGAGATATCGAAACATTCGATCCGGTTCGGCGTGCGGGCGAGCCCCAGCGTTGTCTGCACCTGATCCAGGAGGTCGCGGTTGGCCCGTTCACCCAGGCGTTTCTCCTCGAAGCTGGTTCGGGCGTTCTGATTGGCCATGTCCACGAGGGCCCGTTTCTCGCCCCGCTGGGGACAACGCACCGCCACCTTCGTGCCGCGCTGTTCGGACAGAAGCTCGGCCAGGGTTTCGGCGTCCTCCATTTCGACCGGCGCCAACACCTCGGCGGGGATGGTCGGGGAATCCGCGTAGTACTGCAATAAGAACGAACCGAACAACTCGTCCAGGGGCATCTCGCGCAGGTTGAACGAGAACGAACGCCCCCCGGCCATCTTGCCCGCGCGGAAATACAGCACCTGGATCTCGCTGAAGCGGCCCTGGACGTAAAGGCCAAAGACATCGCGGTCCTCGGCTCCCGGCACCGCGACCGTCCGCTGGCGTTCCATGGTTTTGCGCACCGCGTACAGGCGGTCCCGCAACGCAGCGGCCTTCTCGAACTCGAGCTTCTCCGCGCATTGAGCAATGGCACCCAGCAAGCGCGTTTCGAGCTCCTGGTTGCGTCCTGCGAGAATCAGCAAGACCTGCTCGACAATCTCTCGATACTCGGTCTCACTGATGTACCCCACACACGGGGCGGCACATTGCTTCATCTGGTGATAGAGGCAGGGACGCGTGCGGCTGTTCAACACGGAATCGGAACAGGTCCGCAGCGGGAAGACGCGTTGCAGCAGGCGAAGCGTGTCGCGGACCGCCGACGCGCTCGGATAGGGCCCGAAGTAGCGCGAGCCGTCTTTGCGGCGCTTCCTCGTGATGGTCACCCGGGGAAACGCGTGCTCCAGGTTGACGCGCACGCTGACGTAGGTTTTGTCGTCCTTGAGGCGGATGTTGTAGCGGGGACGGTGGTGTTTGATGAGGCTGTTCTCCAGGAGGAGGGCCTCTTTTTCATTGTTTGTGACGAGAAAATCCAGATGCGCCACCCGGCTCATCAGAAAGCGCACGGTGTAGCGGCTGTCGCTTTCGTTGATGTACGAGCGGATGCGGGCCCGCAGGCTCTTGGCTTTCCCGACGTAGATGACCGCGCCTTTTGTGTCGCGCATCAGGTAGCAGCCGGGGTTCGAGGGCACGGCCGCACTGTCGAACTGTGCCTGAAATTCCTCCGGCGTGGCATGCGGAAAACGCACAATCTCGATCGAGCGCCGGTCTATCGCGCCTGTAACGTGTGAGTCATCCATACGTTCAAATGATAGCACACGCTCACAAGGAAAACGCGTTGAAGGACGCTTAGCGGCCGGATATACTGATGGTCCTGAGTTCATCCACGCCGTGCGGGAAATCCTCTCCGGTCCGCCAGGCAAGGTGTAGTGTATGACCGACCACTATATTCGCGATGTGCGGGCGTTTGGACGCATGATCCGGCAAATCGAACGGGCCGGCCAGGTGCTGCTTACCGTATGGGTGGCGGTGCTGGTCGCACTGGGCATCGTTTTCCCCCAGCCCTATGCGCGTGCGTGGGAGCTCGTGCTGCTGCAGATTGTCGCGGGCCGCGCGGCCAGCGTGAGCAAGGCCGCGGGCATGGGCTTTCCCAAGCCGTTCCTGCTGGTGCACTGCACGTTGCAGGATATCATCATTCTTCTGTTGCTCTATCCGCTGCTGGTCGCCGGGTACCGGTACGCCGTCGAGTGGCGCTTCATCGGGCCGGCGATTGCCAACGTTCGGGCGACGGCCGAGCG
>JAAYAQ010000287.1 GCA_012719295.1 Candidatus Hydrogenedentota bacterium
AGGTGGACGTTGCAGTAGCCGTCCAGAAAGGGTTCAAATGCTCTCATGACACAACAGCCCCCCGTTGGCTGGCCCGCGGGCGCCCGGCCCGCCTGCGGTCAGCATACCCTCCCGCCGGCTCAGGCCAACTGGTCCAGGGGAATCGCCTCATCGATCAGCATGATGGGAATGTCATCGCGAATGGGGTACATGTATGCCCGGTCTTCGCGCACCAGCCCGCCCTCGATCTTCTCCTCGATCGTCTCGCCGGCACGGTTCGCGAGCGTGCCCGCCTCGATGGCGCCGTTGGCCTTCTCGATGAGGCCCGGGTCCGCCAGCGTCACTTTGGTCTTGTTCTCCGGGCACACCAATATGTCGAGCAATTCCTGGTCTACCATGAATGGGGACTCCTTTTCTGTGTCGCCGTGTCGGCGTTATTCTAGCCCATCCGCGCCTCAACTCCAACGCAGACCCGCTGGACGGGATGCCGGCCGGCCGTGACGCGGGTTCACCGGGCCTGCCGGGGGTTCTCCCGCCTCGGCCGGTTGACTGGGCGCGGCGGGGCGCGTAGGCTGACCGTGAACCCGCACGCGGTCGCCGCGTGCGGGACGGGAGCCCGATTCATGAAGCCATGCCATCACTGCGGCGCCGCGTGGGACGGCGGCGGCAAGAGACAGCCGGGGCCGAGGGACATCTGCGGCGCCTGTTCGGCCTACCTGCACTGCTGCCTGAACTGCCGCTTCTACGAGCCGGGCGCCCACAACGAATGCTATATCCCCAACACCGAATGGGTCGGCGACAAGGCTGGCGGCAATTTCTGCGACGAGTTCGAGTTCGCCGACCGTGAACCGGGCCCGTCCGGGGCCGGGGCGGGAGAACAGGCGCGCACCGCCCTGGACCGCCTGTTCGGAGATGCCGGAGACAGGGCCCCGGAATCGGACCGCTTGGACACGTTCCGGAAACTCCTGGACGACGAATCGCGGAATTCTTGATTTGTTGGGGCCGTTTTCCCGCAAATCACGGTCAGCTATTTGACCCCGCCCGCGACAAGTGATACAAAATAGGGGAGTTAAGCCGCTGCAAAGCGGCGGGCTCGGGTGGTGCGGCAGGGTGGTCAGCGCGTCGTTACGCCTGTCGGGGAAGCACGCCCTTGCGCGACAGGGAACCCTATCCGTCCAGAGTCTAGGAGCCTGAGGTGACCCGAACGGAAACAAAAGCGCGGATGCTGGTCGTGGACGACGAACCGGGCATTCGGCAAGTCCTGGAAACCGCGTTTACGGACCGGGGTCTCGCTGTGACCACGGCGTCGAACGGCGACAAGGCGATCGAGCTGCTTACGGAGCAGCAGTTCGATGTGGTGATCACGGACTTGAAGATGCCGGGACGCGACGGGATGGCGGTGTTGCGGGCCGCGAAAGAAGCGGCGATTGACGCGGGCATTATCGTTATCACGGCGTACGGCACGCTGGAAACCGCGGTCGAAGCGATGCGGCTGGGCGCGTTTGACTACATCGCAAAACCGTTCAAACTCCAGGAAATCGAGCTGAAGGTCGACAAGATTCTCGGTCGGCGCAAGGAAAGCGGGCCGCCGCGGGACAAGGCGGCCGAGCTGCCCGACGCGCGCAAGATCATTGGCGACAGCCGGTCGACGCGGCAGTTGCTGAAGATGATCGAGAAGATCGGGCCGAGCCGGAGCAGCGTGCTCATCACGGGGCCGAGCGGTACGGGCAAGGAACTGGTGGCCCGGGCCATCCATGAGGCGAGCCCGCGCCGTGACCGGCCGTTTCTGGCGTTGAACTGCGCGGCCCTGGCGCCGGGCGTGCTCGAGAGTGAATTGTTCGGGCACGAACGCGGCGCGTTCACGGGAGCCACGGGCCAGCGTGCGGGCCGGTTCGAACAGGCCCATACCGGTACGCTGTTTCTCGACGAGGTGGCCGAGATCGATCCCTCGATCCAGACCAAGCTGCTGCGGGTATTGCAGGAGGGGGAATTCGAACGCGTGGGCGGGCAGCAGACCATGAAGGTTGACGTGCGGATCGTGGCGGCCACGAACCGCGACCTGCGCGAGGCCATCGAGAAGGGCGATTTCCGCGAGGATTTCTATTACCGCCTGAACGTGTTTTCGCTGCGCACCGAGCCGTTGAAACGCCGCCGCGACGACATCCCGTCGCTGGTCGACGTGTTTCTGGCGCGGTTCAGCGCCGAGACCGGCAAGAACGTGACCGGCGTGGAAGACGAGGTCATGAGCTTTTTCATGCGTTATCCGTGGCCGGGCAACATCCGCGAGCTCGAGAATATGCTCGAACGGGCCGTGGTCCTGTGCGAAGGCAGCGTGATTACCGTCGAGGAACTGCCCCAGGAGCTGTTCTTCATCCAGGAGGACGACGAGCCGGAACCGGCCGAGACGCCGGAGCACGGGTCGCTCGTCGAACGCACCGACAAGCTCGAGAGCGAGATGATCCAGGCCGCCCTGGAGCGCTTCCGCTGGAACAAGACCAAGGCCGCGGAACATCTCGGCCTGAAACGCACCACCCTGCAGTACAAGATCAAGAAATACGGGCTGGAATAGCGCCAGCGACTGACCGGCCTTTTCCTACGCCGCCGGGGACGCAAGCAGGCGAAATCCGTTGCGGACGGCGCACCAGGCCCGGCTGGTGCGGATGCGGATGGTATGGGGGCCGCCCGCGAGGTCGAGGGGGGGCGTCTGCGCATAGCCAAACCAGGCATTCCCGGTAGCGGCGGTGTTCAGCGTAACCCAGTCGAGGGCCACCGGCGTGCCGTCGATCTCGAGCGCGTAGGCATCGGTCAGTTCGCGGTCGTCCGGGCCGCGTTCACTGTGCCGCAGCTCGAACTGCACCCGATAGACGCCCGGCACCGCCGCAAGGTTGCGCCACGTGAGCGCCGCCGGCTCGGGCATGAACACGGCCGCGAACGAATTGACGAACTCCGGGCCCTCGCGTTCGAGCACCGGTCCCCGCGCCGAGAGGGGCGCGCGTTCCGCGGCAAAATCTCCGGCGGCATCGCCCAGCGGGGCGAGGGTGAACGTCACGCGCAAGGGTCGCGGTTCGACGGGCTGCAGGCCGGCGAGCCGCCACGGCTGCCGGCTGCCGAGATGCTGCACCTGCGGGTGCAGGCTGGTGTCAACGGCGAAAAACTGTAACGCGGGCAGCGCCGCGGTCCCGTCGTCCGCGCCGCTGCCATCGTGCAACACCACGTTCATGGCGCTGGTCTGGATGTGCCGGAGCGCCAGGCCGCGCCCGGTCTCCTGGAGGAACGCCACGGCAGGCGCACCCGCGTGAAGCGGTTCGAGCAGGCTCTGCCAGAGACGGCCCACGGGGAGCACGCCGTCGTACAGGGTGTGTGGAAGATACCCCCAGACGTCGGAGCGCCGCCAGACGTATCCGGCGTCCCTGGGGAACGGATGGCGGCGCGGCACAAACCAGTCGGCAAGGACGGCGCTCTCGCCCGACACCTTCCATCCCCGCGCGTTCGTCGCCTGCAGTGTCAACGGCGTGCAGGCCGCCTCCGCGCCGATTTCGCAGGTCACCGCGACGCCGCCGGGCCCCTCGCGGCACTCGATCGCGCCCGCGGATGACGTCAGCCGCGTCCCGCCCGCGCCGTCATTCTGGATTTCCCAGGCCACGCCGGGGACGCTCAAGATGGCTTCGACGGCGCCGCATCGCAACGTCAGCCCCTCGCGACGGGCCTGCCAGCCGGGCGTTTCGGGAGGATGGGATGCGTTCGCGGCGGGGGGCGTGAATCGCAGGGCCGGCGCGCGTTCTTCCGGCGGCGCACCGATGCGCAGAAAGGCCGTTTCGTAGGGTTTCAGGACCCAGTCCACGGCGCGGTCGCGCACGTGCGCGGTCCGCGGGGCGCCCGTGCCGTCCCCGGGGGCCACCACGGCGGCGGCATCGTACACCGTGGTTTCGTCGGGCACGCCGCCGGGCATGACGGCGCGGCCCGCGACCGGTTTGCCGGAGAGGTTGACAAGGATCAGGGTCTGGCGCCGCGCATCCCTGCGCATCACCGCGAAAACCTCGGGCGCGAAATAGCCCGGGGGCAGAAATTCGGCCTCGCCCGCGCCCAGTTCGGGAAGCAGGCGCCGGGTCCAGTTCATGGCGCGCAGCGCTTCGAAACTGCCCGTTTCCTCCTCCTGGTACATCATGGGCAGGCCGGGCGCCGCCAGGCAGACGCCGTACAACGCCCGCGCCAGGCCCGCGCCGAACCGGTTCTGCACGCGGCCCCGCTCGACCACCGTGTCGTGGTTGTTTAGCGTCCGGATCACCAGCGCGCCGGGCGGCATCGCACCCTGTTCGGCCCCGAAAAAGGCGTGAAGCCGGGCCGCCATCCGCGCGGGCGCATCCAGGGCCAGATCGGTGTGGTCGCGGATGAAATTGACGAACTCAAAGCCGTATCCGACGACATGCGCGCCTGTAACGCCGAAGTATTCGCGCCGGAACGGGCTTTCGGGAATCAGCACGGGCCGCGATGCCGGTCCCTGCGCGATGCCGTCGCGAATGGCCCGCATCATCTCGAGTCCCCCGCCGACGGTGGAATAAGACGCGTGAGGGGTGCGCGGCGACCCCCAGTTCGCGCCTTGCCCGTCGGCCACGTCAATCCGGGCGCCTTCAATGCCGAATTCACGCGCGAGCATGGCCATGTGACCACCGATGACGGCCTGCCATTCGGGCGAGGCGTTGTCCAGACCGTATCCGCCCCAGGGGTGCCGGGGCCGGCCGTCGCGGTCGCGTGTCCACCACGCTTCGAGGGCGGCGGCCTGCGTGCTATGGCCGCCGTGCGGCACGGTTTCGCCCAGGAGATGGATGCCGGCGTCTTCGAGCGCGTCCGCGAGCCGGGCGAGCGCGGCGGGTCCGCCGAGGATCGGATCCACGACGTCAACGTCCAGCGGATCGTAGTGGTTCCAGGCGCCGTCCGTGGGGTTGGGCGGGCGTTTGTGCGCATGCACCGCGTTCAGCCAGAGGACATTCACGCCGAGGCCGGCCAGGTAATCCACCTGCGTGCGGAACGCGTCGAATCCGCCCGCATCACTGAACCGCGAATCGACGTGGCCCGCGGCCGACGCTTCGTACAGGATGCCGCGCGTGAGCCAGTCGGGATACTCGAGCGGCTCGGCGAACCCGTGTGCGCGGAACCAGCGCCCGGCCTCGACGGGAAACCCCTCCGGGCCGGGGCGTCCGAGCCAGACGCTCATCTGGCCGATGGCCGCTTCCGCGCCCGACGCAAGCCGCCACTGGCTTGCGATGTCGACGCCGTCGTCCTTGACGATATAAGGGTCCGCATCGCTCCAGTACGAGAAGCAGAGGCTCCGTCCCGAAGGCGTGTCGGCCATACGGAAGTGCGCCGTGTTCCAGGCTCCGCCGTCTTGCGAAAACACGGGCGCAATGTGCATTTCCGCTGACAGGATGTCCTGCGTTTCGCCCGAGGTGTTGGTGTAATGCAACGACCGGCGCCACGCGCGCTGCCCAAGTTCGGGAAAGGGGATGCAACGGTCGATCAGGATGCCCCGGCCCGTCGTGTAGAGGGTCTCGAACCCGCCGTACGCCGGCTGGCGCATCTCGATGCGGGGCGGCTCCGCGCCGGTGAGCAGCGGTCCGTGGTCCGCGATGTGGAGGTTGGCCGCGAACCCCTCACCGGGCCGCGCGGTGTCGTCGCGAACCAGCCAGCCCGCCTCGATGCGCCAGTCGGGCGAGCCCGCCGGGTGTTCCGCCCACGATGCGCTGGTTTTGACCGCCAAAACGAGCGCGGCGATAACCACGCCGGGCAAAAGATAGGTCATGTGCATGAAGCGCCGTGCCTTTTCTGATGATTACACCGGG
>JAAYAQ010000288.1 GCA_012719295.1 Candidatus Hydrogenedentota bacterium
CGTTTCCTCGTGCGCCGACAGGCCTGCAGGATTTCTGTGTGACCCCTGCCTGCGAAAGCAGGGGTCCAGAGTCCTACTGGATTCCTGCTTACGCAGGAAAGACGTTAAAAAATGCCGTTCCCTCGTGCGCCGACAGGCCTGCAGGATTCCTGTGTGACCCCAGCCTCCGTCACCCCTGCGCAAGCAGGGGTCCAGAAGCTACTGGATTCCTGCTTGCGCGGAAAGACGCTGAAAAACGCCGTTTCCTGCGGACTTCTGCATTTTCTTTTGGCGAATCCGCTGACTTGGGGCAGGTAGAGAGCACCTGTTCTTCCGGCGAACTGATTGTTTCCGTCTGGTCTTAGTGCGATTGCCCTGGACCCCAGCCCGGTTGATTCTCAGGTGCTTTGTGCGTGTGGTATCCTTGGCAGCGGGAGCGCCTGCGGCAGAGGCGCCAGCATCTCGAACGTCAGGTCCGGATGGCATTGGAGGGAGCGCCATGGCAGACGCGGATCCACGGGCGATTCATCAGAACGCCGTGGTCATCGACGGGGCCAACACGAGCAAGTTCGATGAGGCGATGTTCCACCGGCTGCTGGTGGGCGGGGTGACGGCGGTCAACGCGACCGTCGCGGTGTTCGACTATTTCAAAGAGACCATGCTCAAGATCTGCGCGTGGATGCGGCTGTACACCCAGTTCGATGCCCTGATCATGCCGATCCGCCGGACGGAGGACTTTGCGGCCGCCAAGGAATACGGCAAACTCGGGATCATTCTCGGGCTTCAGAATACCGCGGCCATCGAAGAGGACCTGGAACTCATCCCCGTGTTGAAGGGGATGGGGGTCCGCATCATGCAGTTGACCTGCAACGAGCGCAACTATGTCGCGGACGGCTGCTTTGAGCGCGTGGACGCGGGCCTGTCGCGGTTCGGGCTCGAGGTGGTCAAACGCCTGAACGAGCACGGCATCCTGATTGATTTGTCGCATGCCGGCCCCCGGAGCACCCTCGAAGCCATCGAGCGTTCGGAAGGGCCCGTGGCGATTACGCATTCGAGTCCGGAGGCCCTGTGCGACTATCCGCGCAACAAGACCGACGAACAGATCAAGCTGCTGGCCCAGAAGGGCGGGGTGTTCGGGTGCACGTTCTGGCCCCAGTGCCTCAAGAAAGGCCCGAAATCAGCGCTTTCCGACTATGTCGACACGATCGATTACGTGGTGGACCTGGTGGGCATCAACTATGCGGCCATTGCGAGTGATTTCTGCATGAACCGGACGAAGACGGAACTGCAGAAGTTCCAGGGCGGACGCGCAAAACCGTGGTGGACGGTCGACCTGGACTGGCCCGTCGTGATGCCCGAGGGTCTGCGTGATGCGGGGGACTATCCCAACATCACGGCGGAGCTGGTCAAGCGCGGGTACAGCGAGCGGGACATCACGAAGATTCTTGGCGGCAACTTCATCCGGCTGTTTGAGCAGGCCTGGTAAGGCTGCTATCATTCGGCGAAATCGTAACCCGGGGAGTATACACGGCATGACCACGCGACCGAGAGAGGAACTGGCGATCAAGGGGGGGCCGCGCGTGCGCAAGGAGCCGATGCCGCCGCGCCATCTGTTCGGGGAAGAGGAAAAACGGGCGGTCATCGCGCTTTTTGATAAGAGCATCGAGACGGGCGAGGCGTTCAGCTACAACGGACCCGAGGAGGAGGCGTACTGCAGGCAGTTCGCTGCGTTTCTGGGCGGAGGCCATGCCGACGCGGTGAATTCAGGCACGTCCGCGGTGTATGTGGCCCTTCGCGCGCTCGACATCGAGCCGTTCACCGAGGTGATTGTCCCGTCCGTGTCGGACATGGGGGGCGTCATGCCGGTTCCGCTGATGAACTGCATCCCCGTGCCCGCGGACTGCGCGCCGGGCACCTATAACATGGGCCCGGAACAGGTCGAGAAGGCGATTACCGAGCGTACGAGCGCGATCGTGGTTGCTCACATCGCGGGAACCCCGGCCGATATGGGGCCGATCATGGAGATCGCGCGTTCGCGGGGCGTCAAGGTAGTCGAGGATTGCGCCCAGGCGCACGGGGCGCGCTACAACGGCGAGTATGTGGGGACGTTCGGAGACATCGCGGCGTTTTCGACGATGTCGGGGAAGCACCATGCCACGGCGGCGCAGGGGGGGGTGGTGTACACCCGGAACGAGGGGCTCTACTGGAAATCGCGGCGTTGTTCGGATCGCGGCAAGCCGTTCGGTCTGGACGATGCCGAGGGCAATATCACGTGCTCGCTCAACCTGAATCTCAACGATCTGAGCGCCGTCGTGGGCATGGTGCAGTTGAAGAAGCTGCCGGGCATGCTCGAACGGATCCGGCTGGTGGCGCAGAAGGTGATCGACCGGTGCGAGCCGTTGCAGGCCGTCTCCATAGATCAAGGGCCTCCCGGCGCGGAGAGCGCGTTCTGGTTTATGGTCTTCCGCCTGGACCTCGGCAAGGTTTCCTGCGATCTGGATGCGTTCGTCGATGCATTGCGGGCGGAGGGGCTGCCGTTCAACGCGCATTACACCACGCCGTTCATCCAGCACCCGTGGTTCAAGAACCGGGCCGTTTTTGGCAACAGCGGCTACCCGTGGACCTGCCCGCTCTTTACGGGCGACCCCAACCGCCGGTACGAGCTGCCCAACTGGAAGGCCAACAACAGCTCGCTGTTCCTCATCAAGATCCACGAAGGCATGACCCTTCATGAGGCGGAAGACATCGCGGAGGCGCTGGCGAAAGTGGAAGCGGCGTTCTTGAAATAAGGTATCCGGCGCCATGCCCGCGGGTTTCGCGCGGGTCTTTTCCGTTTACAGGAGGTCGATTCGATGACACGATGGGTTCTCGCCGTTCTGGCAGCCGGCCTGGCACTGGGTTTTGCAGTTCACGCCGAGGAAGGGGCGGCAAGCGATTTGGCCCTGGCCGCCCCGCCGATCCTCATGAATCCCGGCCCTGAATACGGCGACGATACACGGCTGTTTCAGGGGATCCCCGGCATTGAACGCGCCCCGAACGGCCGCCTCTGGGCCACATGGTATGCGGGCGGCGATACCGAGGGCCCGTTGAACTACTGCGCGCTCGCGACAAGCGGCGACGACGGCAAGACGTGGTCCAGCGTGCAGATCGTGATCGATCCGCCGGGCGACGTCCGCGCGTTCGATCCCTGCCTCTGGCACGACCCGTCCGGCAGGCTGTGGTGGTTCTGGGCACAGGGATTCAGCCATTGGGACGGCCGCGCGGGCGTCTGGGCCATCACCACCGGCAATTCAGGTGACGCCCAGCCCGCGTGGTCGGAACCACGCCGCATCTGCGACGGCATCATGATGAACAAGCCCACGGTGCTGCGTTCGGGCGAATGGCTTCTGCCCGTGTCGATCTGGGGATTCCCCCCCAACGTGATGAAGGCGGAGTACGCGCGCGATATCACCGGCAGCACCGGCTCGAACCTGTGGAGCTCGCGCGATCAGGGCGCAAGCTTCGAATTCCTGGGCGGGTCGGACGTGCCCGAACGGGCCTGCGACGAGCACATGATGGTCGAGCGGAACGACGGCTCGTTCTGGGTGCTTGTGCGCACCCGGACCGGCCTCGGGGAAGCCGTCTCGACGGACGGCGGCAAGACCTGGACCGAACGCGCCGAGGCGGAAACGGTCACGCACATCCCCCACGCGCGGTTTTTCATCCGGCGGCTCGCCTCCGGGAAACTCCTCTTCGTGAAGCACAACCCGCCCGATCAGAAAACCCGGTCGCACCTGACCGCGTTCCTGTCGGATGACGACGGGAAAACGTGGTACGGGGAGTACCTGATCGACGAGCGCCCCTCGGTGTCGTATCCGGACGCGGTGCAGGCGCCCGACGGCACGATTTACCTTATCTATGACTGGGACCGCAAGGGCGCCCGGGAAATCCTGATGACCACGTTCCGGGAAGAGGACGTGGCCGCGGGCGAACCGGTTTCCAGCGCGGTCCGTTCTCGCGTCTTGGTCAACAAGGCATTCGGGAAGAAGGAATTCGCGTACAGCGCCAACGACGACGGGCAGGAACTGCTCGCGGGCGAGCGCGCCGCGTTCGAACCGGCCGAAGGCGCGCTCGATACCCTCAACAAGGGCGCGCTGCTGTTCACGAACCGGCAATACACGGCGCTGGACCTCCCCGAGTATCTCCGGGGCAAGACCTTTGTCCGCGGGAGCATCGACGCCGTAAGCGCCACCTGCACGAAGGGCGGCACGGTGTATGTGTTGACGCCGTTGCCGAACCGGAACCAGGACAGCATCCACGACGCCCTCGTTTCCCGGGGGTTCGTGAAGGTGAAATCGCCGGAATTCCTGCTGTTCGGTGATATCGAGGGCAATATCGTGTCGGTGTTTCAGAAACGCGCCGAGGCCGGCGAGAGGCTGGTGCTTGGCAAATGGGGAATCGTCGTCTTCTGAACGCCCGGCCGGAGCAGCGCTCAATCGAGGGTGGAATCGAGCACATTCTGCGCGCGTTCAGCGCGATAGGCCTGGAGTTTTGCCGCAAGTTCGGGTTGCTGGAGCGCCAGCACGGCGACGGCCAGCAGCGCGGCATTGGTGGCGCCGGCCGGGCCGATGGCCAGAGTGCCCACGGGGATGCCGGCGGGCATCTGCACGGTCGAGAGCAGCGAATCCAGCCCCTGCAATTTGCTCTCGATGGGCACGCCGAATACCGGTTTGAGCGTTTTCGACGCGATGACGCCCGCCAGGTGCGCGGCGCCGCCCGCGCCCGCGATAAACACCGCGCAGCCGCGTTTTTCGGCATGGGCGAGAAATTCGACCAGCGCTTCGGGCGTCCGGTGCGCCGACAGCACGCGGCACTCGTGCGCGACGCCGAATTTCGTGAGCGTTTCGGAGGCGGGGCGCATGGTTTCCCAGTCGGACTTGCTGCCCATGATCACCGCGGCCTGAATGATCTCGCTCTTTGCCATGACCCGTTCCCTCGCTTTGCCCTGGAATGCCTGCCGAGAATGCCTGCGACCCCCTCCGCGCGCGGGGTCCTGTTCGAAACACGCACAATAACCAAGGGTCCGGGCGGGTGTCAAGGACCGTCGACGGCCGCCAGCCGCGCGTGGCGGCCCCGCCGGGTACTGGCGATTGCGTCACGTGGGCGGCGCGGCGTGCGTTCGTTCGCTGAACACCACATCGACCACATTGCGCAGGTAATTCTCGTCGGATACGCCGAGCGTAGCCTCTTCGGGGAAGGGCATGAGCGACTTGAAGTAATCGGCGAGCTCGGCAAACAGAGAGACGCGCGCTTCGGGACTCAACGAGTCTCTGCGCTGGAGGGCATGCAGGGCCAGCTTGGCCGCTTCGGGCGATACGCGCTGGCGAAGGCGCGCCGCGAGGTGCGGATAGTGCTTCAGCGAATTGAACTTTCCGGGCAGGGTGCGTTCGAGGTTGGGCGTGGCAAACGTCTCTTCGCGCACCACGACGGTATTGGCCGCCAGGTCGCCCAGCCGCTGGGAGCGTTTCGACAGAATGGTCAGGACGCCGCCCACGAAGTACAGGAGCGGGAGGGCGTCCACGAAGCGCAGGAGATTGCGCACCACGATCTGGCTGAATCCGAGGCGCAGCCCCTGCGCGTCAATCACGCGAAGGCGCAACAGGCGTTTGCCGATGGTCTGCCCGCGCAGGAACCATTCGGCGGCGATGCGGTAGCCGGTGAACAGGGCGTAGAGCGTCACGGCGAACAGCCCGGCCATGAGGTCGCTCTGGAAAGGCATCAGCGCCGACACGAGCGCCGACAGGACGAACGCCGCGAAGGCGAGACACGCCGAATCGACCAGCCACGCCAGAAACCGCGAGACCGGCCCGGCCAGAATCAGCCCGAATTCGACGCCTTCCGGGGTTCGGATCACCATTCTCTGGGTTGTCCGGCGGCTCATGGCGCCCCCGATGCCCCGGCGGGCCCGGTTTCCGTGGGCTTTTCCGTCCGGCCCGAGTAAAACAGGTACAGGAAAAGCAGCACCAGCTCGGTCGCCCCGAACCCGATCTTGATCCAGAACGGCACCACGAAATGGTACTGCGACAGGTACGCCTCGACGAATCCCGCCCAGACGAGCAGGAGCGTCACGCAGCCCACGAGCGTGACGAGGTCGGGCCCGATGGCGCGCATGCGTTCCCGGAGCGGATCACGCGTGGCCCAGCCAATCAGCGCCCGGGCGAGCACAAAGCCGGCCTGTCCCGCGATCAGGATGGCGGGGATCTCGGTTGCGCCGTGGGGGAACAACCACCCCGCCAGAAAGACGCCTTCGCCCGCGCGGACGTAGTCCATGCACACCGCGCCGAGCAAGACGCCGTTTCCGAACAGCACGGCGACGGTGCCGAGGCCCCAGGTGATGCCAAGGGCCATGGTTACGTAAGAGACGCGGGTGTTGTTGATGATGTAGAAGGCCGTGCCCCGGGCTTTCCTGCCGGCGAGCGGGTCGAAGCCTTCTTCGTTGGCCCGCTCGTACAGTTCGCGCTCCTGCTCGATCCGTTCGGCGGGATCGATCTGGAGGTGGGCGTACGGCAGCAGGGTGCGTTTGGCCTCGGGATGGATCACGAAGACGCTTCCGAGCAGACACCCGAGCATCGTGATGCCGAACGACAGGTAGAACGCGGCCGCGTGGCGCCGGAAGGTCTGGGGCGCGACATGCCGCAACCAGTGCCAGATCCGGAGCTGGTGCGGCCGCTTCCGCGTCTCATGGATCTCGCCGTAGGCCCGGGCGACCAGGGATTCGAGGTACTGCAGCAGTTCGGGCTCGGCGCCGTAGGTGCCGAGTTTGACCAGGTCGCTCGATGCGCGCTGATACAGGTAGTGGAACCGGCGCGCGGTGGCCATGTTGAACCGGTAGGCGGCTTCGTTGGCGAGGCGGTCGAGGAACCGTTCCAGCTCGTTCCAGCGGGGCCGTTCCTCGGTGATAAACCGTTCCAGATCGATGATCACAGCGCTTGCCTCTGTTTGACGCTCAGGTACTGGGTGACGAGTTCCGTGCACAGGTGTTCATTGGAGACGAGATGGAGCGACGCGCCCCGCCGGTGGAGGCTGCGCTCGAATTCACGCAGATCGTGCCAGTGCATGTGCCCCGCCAGCTCGGTGTAGAGGTCATCGGCCGCGGCGACGCCGCGCCCGGAGAAGATCGGGCGCACCCCGGGCGGGTTGATCATCATGACCATGACGAGATGGCGCCGGCCGATGAGGTCGACCATCCGCAGGAAGCTCTCGGCAAGCACCGGATCGTCCACGTTGGTGAGAAACACCAGCAGGGCGCGGCGGGGCATGCGCAGGCGGATGAATGCGCCCAACTCCTCGAAGTCGGGATTCACCACGCGGGGCTCGAGGGTGTACATGGCGTCGCGGCACGCGCTGTAATGGGCTTTGCCGTTCCTGGCCCGCACAAACGCGTCGATGCGGTCGCTGTAGACGAGGGCGCCGAAGAGGTCGCCCTGGCGTTCCGCGGCGAGGCCCATCACCAGGCTGGCGGTCAGAAACCGTTCGAGCTGTGTGCGATCGGTGATTTCCCGCGGCACCTCCGGACGCGGCGGGGCGACCCGCGCGCTCAGGCGCGATGCGTCGACAACGACATAGACTTCCTGCGTGCGTTCGAGCTGGAAGGTCTTGGTGATGGGATGGCCGCGCTTGGCGGTGGCTTTCCAGTGGATGTCTTCGTAGCTGTCGCCGGGCTGGTATTCGCGCAGCTTCTCGAATTCGCGGCCTTTTCCGATCTGGCGTTGCGCGTGGACGCCCAGCGTGCCGCGGTTGAGGAACAGGGCCGCCAGGTTGCGGCGTTCCTGCTGGAGGTTCGGGTAGACCCGGATCTCGGTCTGCGTGGCCGACGAACGCCGGATCGCCCAGAATCCCAGCAATGAGGAGGTTTCAACGTAGACGCGGTCGAGGCGGTAATTCCCGCGTTCGAGCGGGGTGCACGGCCACAGAATCTGGCTGGCGCCGCCGCCCTCGGGCAGGCGCGCGTGCACGTCTTCCTTGTCGTACCGGAACGAACGGGGGAGAGGGATGCCCAGGCGGACGCGGCGAATCCGTCCGGTCTCGTTCCGGATCAGGATCGGGATCGCCCCGTCGCGGCCTTTCGAGAACCGCACGATGCCGGGACAACTCGCGGACACCCCGTCGAGACGGTTCAGAGCGAGCAGGGCGTCGAGCGCGGCCAGCGCGGTGAAAATCGCGACAACGATCCAGGAAAGCGGGCCGGCCACCTCTTCCCACCGGCCCACGCCGGGCCGTTCGACGGCCGCGCCGGGTCCGAACGCGATGGCGAGGAACAGAAACGGCACGAGAACCACGCCCGCCCAGAAAAGCAGTCTGTCTTGCGGCACGATCATCGGGGTACCGCGACCTCCTGCAGGATGCGCTGGATCACCTCGCTCACCGTGAGCCCCTCGATTTCATACTCGGGACGCAGGATCAGGCGGTGCTCGAGCACCGGAAGGGCCATGTCCTTGATGTCGTCGGGCGTGACAAAATCGCGGCCGGCCATGGCGGCCTGCACGCGCGCCGTGAGCACCAGGGCCTGCGTGGCGCGCGGACTCGCCCCCACCAGCACGGTTTCGTGGTCGCGAGTCGTTCGCACGATGTCGACGATGTACGCCAGGAGCTCGTCGCGCACCGTGACGGTTTGGAGAACCCTGCGCATGCGGGGCAGATCCGCAATCTCGATGACCTTGTGCGCATCGCCCCGGGCCAGGGCGGCCTCGGGTGCGTCGTCGCCGAGCATGCGGCGTCCGAGACTCATTTCCTCGTCGCGTTCCGGCGCCGTCATGGTGATCTTAAGTTCGAAGCGGTCCTTCTGGGCTTCGGGGAGCGGGTAGGTGCCTTCGTACTCGATGGGGTTCTGCGTGGCGAACACGGTGAATTCGGGCGAGAGGGCGTGGGTCTCGCGGTCGATGGTGACCGTGCGTTCCTGCATCGCCTGAAGCAGCGCGGATTGCGTCTTTGCGGGGGCGCGGTTGATCTCGTCGGCCAGCAGGAAGGTGGTGAAGACGGGACCCTTTACCAACGTGAATTCGTTTCGCTGAAAGTTGAACACATTGGTGCCGGTGATGTCGGTGGGCATGAGATCGGGGGTGAACTGGATGCGGGCGAAATCGCATCCGAGCACGTGGGCCAATGTACGCACCAGGAGGGTCTTGGCGACCCCCGGCACGCCCTCGATCAGGGCGTGGCTGTTCGTGAAGATGGTGATCAGCGCCCGGTCGACCACCGCTTCCTGGCCGATCACAATCCTGCCGACTTCCGCTTTTGCACGCTGCAGCACCGACGTTACCTGTTCCAGTTCCGCACTCACTTGCGATGTCTCCTCAGGTTTGGCGGCCCCGTTGCGACAGGATCGCCGCGATGGCCTTGTATGCTTCGACGGTTTCCATGCCCGCATTCGACAATTGAGGCGTTCGCGCGGCGAGCGTCTCGGCGGCGTTTAGTCTTTCCGCGTTGCGCGGCGAACGGCCGAAGGCCTGGCGCCATTCCGCCAGGCACACGCTCAGAATCTCGCGCTGGGGGACGCTGCGTTTCAACAGGTTAGCGAGCCCTGACACGGCGTCCCGGCCCGGCACCTGTGCCACGATTGTCCCTTCGCCGCGCGATTCGTACCGCGGGATCAACGGACACGCGCTCTTCCAGACGTACAACAGGGCCAGCACGGCCAGCGCGACAAACAGGCCGTGCATGCGGTACTGCCGGGCCAGGACCATCACGCCCGTGCCCTCCGCGATGCCCAGATGCGTTTCGTCGAAGATCACGTGCCGGTTGCTCCCGACGGTCCAGGCGAGAAGCCCCGGCTGGCGGTCCTGCCGCATGGCCTCGTTGCTGAAGAGAAACGAGTCCGAGATGAACACCATGCTTCCCGGGCCGAAATCCCGTTCGATGGCCACGGGATGCCCGCCGGCCTCGTAGAGCACGCGCCACGCGTCGCTCAGGTTCAGGAAATAGAGCGCGCTGCGCCACGCGAGGCGCTCCGGAAGGCCGGCCTCGGCCGCCTTCCGTGTGGCGGTCAGGGGCGTATAGCCGCCGGCGCCGTCGGGCTGGAGGCTGGTATAGGCGTATTCCATTCCCCAGCGTTCTTCCAGCGTCATCCATTTCATGTATTCGCGGTCCGGCTCTTCCGCATCCTCTCCGGCGTCTTCATCTTCGGCGGCCTCGCTCTGGTCGCCGGGACCGCCAGCAGGGGGAACGGATTCCGGGGGGGCGGAGGCTTCTTCGTCGGAGTGCGTGGCAGGCAGGGGCAATGTTGCCGGGTCCTCCGGCGCCTGGGCAGGTTCTTCGGGGGCCTCTTCCGCGTCCTTGGGCTTTTCCGCGTCCTTTTCACGCCTGCGTTCGCGTTCTTTTTCGACCTCGCGCTCGATTTCTTCCCACATGGCCTCCCCGGCCTGGGGGGCAAAGGCGATGACCAGGCGCCCGCCGCGTGCGGGGATTTCCTCGATGGTCTCGAAGATGGATTCCGGGAGCTTCGACGCGGGACTGTCGCCGAGAAACAGGCAGGTGGCGTCCCGGTGGCTGCCGAGCGTGCGAAGAGGGGCCAGGTTGCGCTCGACACGCATCCCCGGCAATGCCCGGAGCCCTTCGTAGAACGCCCGCGCACCAAGAGGATCCGCGCGGTACGTGGAATACGGCGGATAATACGAGCC
>JAAYAQ010000289.1 GCA_012719295.1 Candidatus Hydrogenedentota bacterium
AACACCGGCATGGACCGGAGCTCGTCGCCGCCCACGATGCCGCTGAAGCTGGTCAGGGCGCCCGCGGCGATTTCGCCGAGCGCCTCCTCGACGTCCGAGCGGAGCGCCACGCCCACCAGGCGCCCGGTGCTATCGGTGACAGGCAGGCCCACGAAGGTGTAGCGGTCGAATATCTGCTCGAGTTCCTCGAGGGGCGTATCGACCAGCACATACAGGGGATTGGTAATCATCACGTTGAGGAGGCCGGTATCTGGCCTGGACAGAATCAGGTTACGGAGCGGTATCACGCCCACGAGGTTGTGCTTTTCGTTCACCGCGTAAATGTACTGGATGATGAGGTCCGAGTAGGCCTCGACATGCTTGTGCAGGTCGTCCAGGACATCGGCGACCTTCATGTTCATGTCATAGGATAGAAACTCGGTGACCATGATGCCGCCGGCGGTGTCTGCGTCATACGCGAGCAGTTTTCGCGCGTTGGCGGCTTCGTGGGGGTCCATCTGCGCCAGGATGGCTTCCGCGTCTTCCTTGTCGAGTTCCTGCAGGAGGTCGACGCGCTCGTCGCTCTCCATCTCATCGAAGATGAGCGCCGCCTTTTCGACGGGAAGATCTTCCAGGAGGTCGGCGCCCTGCACATCGGACAGTTCCTGAATCAGGTCGGCAGCATCTTCCGGCTCGAGCAGGGTGAGGACGCCCGCCTGCGTCTCGTCATCCAGCCGGGAGATGGCCCGGGCGATGTCGGACGGGTTCAGCTTCTGCAGGTATTGATCGAGATACGCGGCGTCCTGAGCGGCGACGATGTCCTCGATTTCCTCCCACGGCTCTCTGATGATGTCGTCGGGCATAGCCGGGCTCCTCTGGTTTCCGCATGAAGCTGCGCACGGGAACACCGCATAGGCGAGCGACTTCCGACTCGCCACGCCCGGGTTGCGGGGTGGCGGCCGTCGATTATGCGATATCTTTAAAACGTGATATTATCATAACTTAGCCACGGACGCCAAAACGGCCTCGCATCATGAGGGTGGGTGCGGCGGTTGGCCCGGGCGGGCCGGCCGGTCAGCATCCGGGCGGACAGGCGTGATTTTCCGGCATATTGACCTGGTGCGGCGGCGTTCCGTACAACGCCATGGCACGCAGCGTCAACCCGAAAACAACACGGACATCGGCAACGGGGGTTCCACATGAGCTTGAATCTCGCGCATTTTCTGTACCTGACCGCCCGGGAACATCCCGAAAAGACGGCGGTCGTTCTGGACGACTACCGCTTTTCCTACCAGGAAGTGTTGACGTATGCCCGGCGCGTCGCCAGCCTGCTGCATGCCAAGGGCATCCGGCGGGGCGACAAAGTCGCCATGATGATCCCGAACTCCCCCCACTTCCCCGTCATCTATTTCGGTGCGCTGCTGGCCGGCGCCGTCGTCGTGCCCGTCAACTGCCTGCTCAAAGGGCATGAGATACATTACTATCTCGAAGATTCGGATGCGCGGCTGTTCTTCACCTGGATCGACTTTCTGGACGAGTCAATCAAGGCGATGGAGGAAGCCCTGACCTGTCAGCATCTGGTGGTGGTGAGTTACCCGAACGACCGGGAAGACCCCGTCGCGGGCGAATCGTTCACCAAATTGCTCGAGGAGGCGTCGCCCGATTTTGACATGGTGGAAACCATGCCCGACGACACGGCCGTTCTTCTCTACACGTCAGGTACCACAGGACATCCGAAAGGCGCCGAGCTCACCCATTTCAACATGTTTTTCAATGCGTACTACACCATGCACCGGATTCTGTATGCGACGGCGGATGACGTCTCGCTCGGGGTATTGCCGCTATTTCATTCCTTCGGGCAGACCTGCGTGCAGAACGCCACGCTCATGGCCGGGGGCACGATGGTCCTGGTCCCGCGTTTTGAAGCCCAGCGGGTGCTCGAGGTCATTCAGCGCGACCGCGTCAGCGTCATTGCCATGGTGCCGACGATGTATTTCTGGATGCTGCACGAGAAGCGGAACGGGACGTATGACCTCTCGTCAGTCCGGATGGCCGTTTCGGGCGGTTCCGCATTGCCCGTCGAGACCCTCACCCATTTTGAAAGCGAATTCGGCGTCCGCATTCTGGAAGGGTACGGCCTGTCCGAGACCAGTCCGGTCGCGTCGTTCAACGTCATCGAACGTCCATGCAAGCCGGGCTCGATAGGGCTTCCCGTCTGGGGCTGCGAGATGCGCATCCTCCGCGACGACGGCACGTTTGCGGACGTGGGTGAAGTTGGCGAGATCGTCATGCGCGGCCACAACGTGATGAAGGGGTACTACAACAAGCAGGTGGCCACCGAAGAGGCGTTCGAGGGCGGCTGGTTTCACACCGGCGACCTGGCCCGGATGGACGAGGACGGCTACTTCTTCATTGTCGACCGCAAGAAAGACCTCATCATCCGCAGCGGCATGAACGTGTATCCCCGGGAAGTCGAGGAGATCCTCTACGGGCACCCGGCCGTGCTGGAGGCCGCCGTGGTCGGGGTGCCCGACGAAGCCCGCGGCGAGGAGGTCAAGGCATTCGTGACCTTGAAGAGCGGTTCGGAGGCCTCCGCCGGTGAACTCCTGGCGTATTGCCGGGAGCGCATGGCCAAGTTCAAGTGTCCCAAAAGCCTGGAATTCCTGCCCAGCCTCCCCAAGGGGCCCACGGGTAAGATCCTCAAGCGGCAACTGCGCAACGGCGCCTCCGCCGGGACCGCCGGCTAGCGGTGCGTGCGAATACGCGCGGTGGGGGGACGTCCCGGGGCCGTCGGAGGATGCGGCCCGCTCCTTTCCTCTGCTATACTAGGGAGCGCTGTCTGCAGCCGTTAACTTGCGGGATTCTAGAATGAGTGATACCGAAACTCGCGCCGGCGAGTGCCTACTGAAGCGAATTGACGCCCCCAGGGACCTGAAAGCCCTGACGGTGGACGAGTTGAAGGTCCTGGCAAAGGAGATCCGGGACCTCATCCTGGCCAATGCCTCGGAACACGGGGGCCACCTGGCGCCACACCTGGGGGTTGTCGAGCTCACGCTGGCCATTCATTACGTCTTTGACACCGACCAGGATCGCCTGATCTGGGACGTCGGTCATCAATCCTACACGCATAAACTGGTTACGGGACGCCGCGAGCAGTTCCAATCCATCCGCCGGAAAGGCGGGCTCAGCGGATACCCGCGCCGGGATGAAAGCCCCTACGATGCGTTCGGCGTCGGACACAGTTCGACGTCGATCTCCGCGGCGCTGGGCATGGCCGTGGCACGCGACCGCCAGAAACTCAAACACAAGGTGATCGCGGTGATCGGGGACGGCGCCATGACGGCGGGCATGGCCTTCGAGGGGCTGGCCCATGCCGGACATGTCGGCTCCGACCTGCTCGTGATTCTCAACGACAACAAGATGTCGATCGCCCCGAACGTCGGCGCCCTGTCGTCGTACCTGAGCCGTTTGATCACGGCGGGGGTCTACAACCGCGCCCGCGAAGACATCGGCTCGTTCGTCAAACGCATGCTGGGGCCCCAGCTCACCCGGGCGGCGCACCGGCTTGAGCATTCCGTGAAGGGGTTGATCACGCCGGGGTCCTTTTTTCAGGAATTCGGGTTCCGCTACATCGGCCCGGCCGACGGTCACGATCTCGAGACCCTGGTGGGGCTGTTGTCGAACATCAAGGATTTCCGCGGGCCCGTCCTCTTCCATTGTGTGACCCAGAAAGGCAAGGGCTATCCCTTCGCCGAAGAGGATCCGTTGAAATATCACGGCGTCAAGGCGTTCGACATCCAGACCGGACAGTTCCGCGGCTCGGGAGGCGATTCGAAGAAGACCCGGGTCCGTTCGTTTACGGAAGCGTTCGTCGAGACCCTCATCGAAGAGGCGCACAAGGACAGCCGGATCGTGGGCATCACGGCCGCGATGCCGACGGGAACCGGGCTGAGCGAGTTCGAAAAGGTTTTCCCGGAGCGGATGTTTGATGTGGGCATCTGCGAGCAGCACGCGGTGACCTTTGCGGCGGGCCTCGCCGCCGACGGCCAGAAACCGGTCTGCGCGATTTACTCGACGTTTTTCCAGCGCTGCTACGACCAGTTTGTGCACGACGTGTGCCTGCAGAAGCTGCCGGTGGTCTTCGCGCTCGACCGGTCCGGCGCCGTGGGTGAAGATAGTCCCACGCAACAGGGCGCCTACGACCTCTCGTTTCTGCGGTGCATTCCCGAGACGGCCATCCTGGTTCCGCGCGACGACCTGGATCTTGCCGCGATGCTGCGCTGGTCGCTCAAGCAGCCGTTCCCCGTGGTGCTGCGCTACGCGCGAGGGCAGGCGCCCACCATCGGCGCTCCGCACGACCGGGACGTCACCCGAGGGGAAGTACTGCGCGAGGGCAAGGAAGCCACCATCCTGGCGATCGGCCCCATCGTCAGCGCCTGTCTGGGAGCCGCGGACAAACTGGCTGCCGCGGGGATTTCGGTCGGGGTGGCGGACGCGCGTTCGGTCAAACCGCTGGACGCCGCTCTTCTCGAACACCTGGCGGATACCCCAATCATCACGGTGGAAGAAAACGCCATCGAAGGCGGGTTCGGCTCCGCCGTCCTGGAATTCTACGAGCAGCGCGGCCGCGTGCAGGAAGTCCGCCTGCTCCGCCTCGGCTTTCCCGACCGCTTCATGGAGCACGCCACGCGTGAGGAACAGTTGGAAGAGGTGGGGTTGAGCGCGGACGGGATCTACCGCTCCGTCTGTGCGTTTCTCGGCGTGCAGGCGCCCGAACCCGTCAAATAGAGGGCGCAGGCCGTATGGTCACGCGCGGTTTGAGCGGGATCCATCGCACGTTACACGGACGGCAGCATGGGTCCCCGCAGGCCGGTGTCCAGGCTCAGGTCGGCGCTGCGATCCACATGGCGCGTCGTCTTGCGCCGTGATTCGAAGTCCTTGGGGGTGGGCGTGGGGTAATCGTTGTTGAAGCACGCCAGGCAGAAGGACTCCATGGGCAGCCCGGTGGCCTCCACCATACTGGGGATGGTGTTGAACGCCAGGGTCGTGACTCCGATGAACTCGCGCATCTGCTCGACCGGCATGTTCGCGGCAATCAGCTTTTCCTGCCGGGGCGTATCAATACCGTAGTAGCACGAATTGATGATGGGCGGGCAACTGATCCGGAAATGCACCTCCTTCACCCCGCATTTCCAGAGCAGCGTGATGATTTTGCGGGCCGTGGTGCCGCGCACAATCGAATCGTCGACGAGCACGATCCGCTTCCCCTGGATGGCGCTTCGTGCGGGGTTGAGCTTGATCTTGACGCCGAAATCGCGGATGCGCTGGTCGGGCTCGATGAACGTGCGTCCCACATAATGGTTTCGGATGAATCCCATGTCGAAGGGAATGCCGGACTCGTGCGAGTAGCCGAGCGCGGCCTGGTTGGAGGAGTCCGGCACCGCCATGACGAGGTCGGCCTCGACCGGCTGGATTCGGGCCAGATTGCGTCCCAGTTGTTTGCGCACGTCGTCGACGCTCCGGCCGAAGATGGTGCTGTCCGGACGGGCCACGTAAATGAACTCGAAGATGCAGGCCCGGGGCTGCTCCGGCGCGAAGGGTTTGAAGGATTCCACGCCGTCCCGCGTGATGGCAACGACTTCGCCCGGCTCCACCTCGCGCACCCATTCGGCGTCGATGATGTCGAGGGCGCAGGTCTCGCTCGCCAGCACGTGCGCCTCTCCCAGGCGGCCCAGCCAGAGCGGCCGGAATCCGAAGGGGTCCCGCGCGGCCACGAGTTCCTTGCCGTTGGTGGCGAGGATGGAATAGGCGCCGGCCACCTGGTTGAGGGCGTCAATGACGCTTTCCGCGAACCGCTCTTTCTTCGAGCGGGCAATCAGATGGAGAATGACGCCGGTGTCCGTGGTGGAATGGAAAATGGCGCCCTGGTCTTCGAGTTCTTCGCGCAGCCGGGCCGCATTCACGAGGTTGCCGTTGTGACATACGGCCATCGAACCGCGAGAATAGTCCACGATGAGCGGCTGGACGTTCTTCAGTTCGCTGGTGCCGAATGTCGAGTAGCGGACGTGGCCGATGGCGATGTCGCCGGGCAGGTTGGCGAGACGGTGGGGCTTGAACACGTCCGCGACAAGCCCCACGCCGCGATGGGCGCGCAGGGTGTCGCCGTCGCAGCTGACGATGCCCGCGCCTTCCTGGCCGCGATGCTGCAGGGCATACAGCCCCAGATAGGTCAATGTGGTGGCTTCGGGGTTTCCGAACACGCCAAAAACGCCGCACTCGTGCCGCGGCGATTCCGACAGACCCGCGTCTTCCTCCCCGCTTCGGGATGCTCCGAAGGGTTCGCCTTCACCCGCATGCTGTGTCATCTCAGAAATCGTCCCTGCCCGTCAGTCTTCTGTAGGCTTCCACGTACTTTTCGCGCGTCTTGGTGATCACGTCGGCGGGTAACGCCGGGGGCGGAGAATTCTTGTCCCACCCCGTTGTTTCGAGCCAATCGCGCACATACTGCTTGTCGTAACTGGGTTGTCCGCGCCCGGGCTGGTACTCGTCCGCGGGCCAGTACCGCGACGAGTCCGGCGTCAACACCTCGTCGGCGAGCATCAGCGCGCCCTCAAACAGCCCGAATTCGAACTTGGTGTCGCACAGGATAATACCCTTCGAACCGGCAATGTCCCGCGCGCGCTCGTAGATCGCGATGGCCTTGCCGGACGCCGCCTTCGCCCATTCCTGCCCGATAATCTCCCCCGCCTCGTCCGGGGGAATGTTGATGTCGTGCCCGTTGCTGGCCTTGGTCGCCGGCGTGAAAATGGGCGTATCCAGCTTGCTGGACTCCTGCAGGCCTTTCGGGAGCGGGATCCCGCAGACCGTTCCATGCTCGCGGTACTCTTTCCAGCCGCTTCCCGCGAGGTAGCCCCGAACGACGAACTCGACGGGGAACATGGCGCATTTATGCACCAGCATCGAACGCCCCTCGAACTGTTCGGGCGCGTTCCGGAACTCGCTCGGAAAGTCCGCCAAACGGCTGGAAATAAGATGGTTGCGGCACAAGTCCCGGGTGACCTCAAACCAGTGCAGCGACATCTGCGTCAGGATCTTGCCCTTGTCGGGGATGCCCACGGGGTTCACCCAGTCAAAGGCCGAGATCCGGTCGGTGGCCACGATCAGCAACGCATCGCCGACGTCATAGATGTCGCGCACCTTGCCGCGTGCGACGGGCTCAATGCCTGGCAGGCGCGTTTCGCATAGCGCTTCTGTCATCAAATCATTCCCTCATGTGCTGGTTAGTGGCCAACGGGCGCATGGTTGCAGGCCATCGGTATTGCGTTTTGCGCGACCGGAATAATACTTGCGCGGCAGGTCGTTGTCAATGCGATTGCATGCATGGCCCTCAATCGCCTTTCCATTTTTTAGACGTTATTATGCGGGTTTTGCGGTATGCGTGCGCATGGATCCAGTACGCCCGATTCGTCAGAAACGCGCGACCGGGCTCATGCTCCGGTGACGCTGCGCCCGGATCCGGCCGCTATAGGTAATTAGTTGACAAAACCGCCGGGAGTAAGGAAAAGTTAGACAAATCGGGCGGGGCCATGGTATAAATATGGGGAGACCCTGCGGAGTATGCGGGGCAAGGGGGACTCAGGCACCGTATCCCGCAGCCGGACCTTCGGGGACGGACTGTGGAGTGTGAAGGGACACGGCATATGTCGCTTCTGGAGCAATTGGGCATTCCCTGGATCCTGTCCGGGCTGTTGCTGATACCGTATCTGTGCTGGGGCGTCTACCTCCTGAAGGTTCGGTTCCAGCATCAGACGGAACTCAGCGTGGCCGGCGAGGCCGTCACTTTCCTCGGCCTGGTCGTCTTCTTCGTCGTCCAGTTTGCGGTACTCAGCATGTGGCTGTCGAAATCCCCGGTCTTGTTCCTGCTGGCGGTGCTGGGCCTCCTGGCCTCCCTCCTGGCTTTGTATGGCCCCATGCTGATGTCACTGGGCTCGCACGTGCTGGTGGACGCGGTGATGCCGTCCGGGGCGCCGTTGAGCCACACACCGAAATATGGTGCGGCGGAGGGCTTCGAGCAGAAGGGCGACTACGAGGCCGCGGCGCGCGAGTACATGGCCGTGGCGCGGATGTTTCCGAAGGAGTCCCGGGCCTCGCTGCGCGCCGGCGACAATCTGATGAAACTGGATCGTCCGGAAGAGGCGGTCGTGTGGCTGAAACGTGGATTGCATTGCCTCGCGGAACCCGAGGAATCCCTGCGCGTGGTCAATCGAATTGCCGAGATCTACTACCGGAGACTCAATCGTCCCGAGGACGCGAAAGAGGCGTTTCGGGGCTACCTTGAACGGTTTCCGGACGCGGAATACGCGGACTCCGTAAAACGCCGTCTCGCGCGCCTGGGCGGCCGGGCCCCGTTTGAAGACGAAGGGCCGGCGTCGCCGCTCGCGGGTGATCCGCCGGCATTGCTGCCGGAGGGCCCTTCCTACATTTCCGAAGACTGACGCGACGGGTTGTGCGCCCGGGGGGGGAGCATCATGCCGGGAGACCAGACGGATTACGGGGCCTTATCCTGGTAACGGGTCGGAATGATCAGTTTGGCGCCGCCCGCGCTGCGTGTGATGTCTATCGCACGGACCACCCGGCCGAAATCGGCGCCTTCGTCGGCGCGCAACACCAGCACCGCTTCGGGATTCTCTTCCAGCAGGGTCACGATGGATTTCTGCAGTCCGGCCTCATCCACGAGCTGTTCGCCGAAATAGAGTTCGCCCTTGACGGTGACCGTGATCTCGTGCGTATCGAGCTGGTGTTCTTCCGCGCTGTCCGCGTGAGGGAGGGTCACGTCGATTCCCAGATGTTCGCGGAAGGTGGACGACACCATGAAGAAAATGAGGAGCAGAAACATCACGTCAATCAGGGACGTGATATTGATGGTGGGGTGACGCCGGGGACGCCCGCCGAATGCTGAACCCATGCCTGCCTCGTAGGATACCGCGGCACATGCTGCGCCGAGTGTTTTTCGTTGACCGCCGTGATTTTAGGGGTATCCCGGGGGAAATACAAGCGGTTGTCCCCGCGAACCGGCGGACCGGGCGGGTCGGATGGGCGGAAGGAGCATTCTGGAACAGTTTTCTTTCGCCGTCATTTGCCCGTTTCATTGGTATTCGGGTACACTTTACGGTGTGAGAGGGAAGGAACCCCTGTGGGTGGCAGAACCGAGGAACCACAAGTGCATACCTGCTGTATTTGCGTGGCCGACAGTGACGAAGCAAGCGCCCGATTACTTGCCGACGGCCTGAAACTCAATGAATACGAAGTGCGCGTGCTCAACACCGCCGCCGAAGTCTGCCGGGAGTGCCGCAAAGGGGATATTCAGGTCCTGGTACTGGATGCGGCCCTGGCCGGTGCGGACGGCGTGGCGCTCGCCCGGCAGTTGAAGGCGGACCGCCAGACCTCCGACCTGGTGATTCTGCTGGCCCTGGACAAGGAGGCCCAGAAGCGCTTCTCGATCGAGGATGCCCTCGGTGTAGACGATTACGTCACAAAACCCTACAACCTGCCGATGGTTATGATTCGCGTCGAAACCCTCATCCGCAAGCGGCGGAACGTGAATGCCCTGAAAGTCGGGGAAGAGCCCTTGGGCGACACGTCGTACACCGATGAACTCACGGGACTGCGCAACCGGCGCTACCTGCTCGAACGCCTCCAGGAAGAAGTCGAAAAGGCCCACCGCTACAACTTCCCCGTCTCCTGCATCGTGTTTGATGTGAGCGAAGTCGAAGCGCTCGATGACGAACTTGGCGCGGTTTCCCTGGACGACCTCCTCGTGGAACTCGCCATGGCGATGCGCAATTACAGCCGCACCTTCGACATTCTTGCACGGTACGACGGCACCCTGTTTGCCGCGGTGCTTCCCCACGTCGACCGCGACCGGGCCGTGCAATATGCCCAGAAGATTCTCAGCGAGGTGGAGAACACGACGTTCGCCGATCCCTGCTATCCCTCGAAGACCCGCCTGAGCGCGGGGATCGTTGCCTGCAAGAACGGGAGCGCGCGGGGCGCGGAAGCGGTCCTGGGAGAGGCCATGCAGAGTCTCCTGGCCGCCCAGAGCGCCAAAGGGAGGCGCGTCGGCGTCCGCGATCTGTCGGACGGCACGTAAACCCGCCTGCGCAGGGATGGCCTGCCCGGCTCACGCGCGGAGGTGTTTGAGCGCCTTCTGTCCGATGTCTGTGCGGTAATGGGCGCCCTCGAAATGAATCCGGCGCACGGCCGCATAGGCCCTGTCGATCGCCGCCGGCACATCGGGACCCGTCGCGGTCACATTGAGCACCCGGCCGCCGTTCGTCACCAGTGCGCCGCCGTCCAGTCCGGTACCCGCGTGAAACACGACGGCGCCGGTCTCGTGTTCCGCGTCCGGAATGCCGGTAATGGGTTTGCCCTTTTCGTACGCGCCCGGGTAGCCGCCGGACGCCATCACCACCGTGACGCAGGCGCCGTCCGCCCAGTCCAGTGAAAGCCGGTCCAGCGTGCCGTCGCAACAGGCGAGCAGGACCGGGACCAGATCGTTCTTCATTCGCGGCAGGACCACCTGCACTTCCGGATCGCCGAAACGGCAATTGAATTCGATTACCCGGGGGCCGTCCGGCGTGATCATCAGGCCGGCATAGAGTACGCCGGTGTAGGGTGTGCCCGCTTCCGCCATGCCCTGAACGCACGGGTTCAGGATCGTTCGGACAATCTCCTCGAACAGCGCGCCGGTCACGACCGGCGCGGGCGAATAGGCCCCCATGCCGCCGGTGTTGGGGCCTTCATCGTTGTCGAAAACCGGTTTGTGGTCCTGGCTCGACGCCATGGGGACGACCGTCTTCCCGTCGGAGAAGGCGAGTATCGAGGCTTCCTCGCCCTCGAGACACTCCTCGATCAACACACGGTTTCCGGCGTCGCCGAAGGCCCGGTCCTCCATAGCGGCGCGGATCGCGGCGATGGCGGTATCCAGCTCCCGCGCGACGGTGACGCCCTTGCCCGCCGCGAGCCCGTCGGCCTTGATCACCAGCGGCGCGCCGGCGCTGCGCGCGTAGCCGATGGCCGCAGCCGGGTCCGTGAACTCGGCGGACTTCGCCGTGGGGATGCCGCAGTGGTTCATGACGCTCTTGGCGAAACTCTTGCTCGCTTCGAGGCGGGCGGCGGCGGCCACGGGCCCAAACGCCTTGATGCCGTTCGCGGCGAGGTGATCCACCAGGCCCCGCGACAGCGGGTCCTCGGGCCCGACAACGATCAGTCCCACGCCTTCTTCCCGCGCGAGGGCGGTCAGTTTATCGAACTCATTCACGCCGACATCCACGCAACGTCCGAGACCGGCCATCCCGGGGTTTCCGGGGGCGCAGAGGACCTGTTCGACGAGGGGGCTCTGCGCGATTTTCCAAGTCAGGGCGTGCTCGCGTCCTCCGCTTCCGACTACCAATACCTTCACCAGTGGTCCTCCCTGCGGCGTGTTGTTCTATTCGCGGTTCCAGGCCAGTTGCGCGTTCTTGAGGTAATCGGCAATGGTCTGGTCGTAGCGCGCGGCGCACGCGAACGCCTCCTGTGCGAGGCGGTGGCGCGTCTCGAAGGTCAGGGCGCCGCCGTGCGCGCGCATTTCGTGCATGATCGTGCTGTAGCGTTCCGGATTCACAACGGCCGCCACATAACGGAAGTTCTTCGCAGCGGAACGGATCATCGACATGCCGCCGATGTCGATCTGTTCAATCACCTCTTCCGGCGTGAAACCGGGCTGGGCGATAAGCGCCTCGACGGGGTGCAGGTTGGCCACCAGCAGGTCGACCCATTCGTAACCATGGGCCTGAAGCTGCTCCGCATGCAGTTTGTTGTCGCGGATTCCCAGCAGACCGGCGTGGATCTTCGCGTGGAGCGACTTGACCCGCCCGTCCATCATCTCCTCGACGCCGGTGAAGTCGGCCATGTTCACGGTATGAATACCGGCTTCCTCGAGCGCCCGCAGGGTGCCTGCCGTGCTGATCAGCTCAACGCCGAACTCGGTCAGCAACTGTGCCAGCCCGACAAGCCCGGTTTTGTCGTGACAACTGATGATGGCTCGCCTGATCGGTGTCATTGGCAACACTCCTTCCCCTCCCCCCCATGGTTCACGCGGGCCGCCGGCCCGCACCGGAATCGGGGCGCGTATAGTACTTCAGATCCGCCGGAAATGAAAAGCGCAGCGGCGCGTCGCGCCGGCACGGGCTCTCAGCGTAATGGCTGGACCGCCCCCACCTGGTATTTCCCCTCGTTCATGTACATGATTTTGTCGACGATGGGCCAGGCTTCCTGGCGCTGGTGGGTGGCCATGATGACCGAGATATGCTGGGCCGATCTTCGCCGCATGATCTCTTCCGTAAACTGCTGAGCGGTGGTGCGGTC
>JAAYAQ010000046.1 GCA_012719295.1 Candidatus Hydrogenedentota bacterium
CGAAGCTCCTGTTTCTCGCCACACTATTGGCAGGCTACATTAGCGCGCGGCTTGAGGCAAGTCCAGCAAGAGAGAAACCGGCGACGGGATGCCCGGCAACGCCCACTCGCGGCGCAGCGGAGGCGGGGGGCATGTGACCCGGGGAGCATGCCTCGAGACGGGGGGGGCACGTCTCGCACCCGCGCCCTTGGGCGAAATGGATGAAATTCTTTATATTCATAGAATTCTTGTCGGTTGTCATATGATTTGTGGTATAATTTAAGGGTCAGTGGGGCGATTTGCTGAGAACTTCTGACGTAAAGGCTGGAAATGCCGGTTGAATTGCCGTATTTTGCGGGTAAATCGGGGTATATTGGGTAGCGAGAACAGTTTTTGTGGTATCCTGAAAGTAGGGGTCGGGATAGCCACTGAGGAAGCCTCGGAGCGAACTGCAACAACCCTGTCGAAGGAAATGCGCACATGAAGAACCGTGGATTCACGCTGATTGAGCTGTTGGTGGTGATTGCCATTATCGGAATTCTCGCGGCGATTCTGCTTCCGGCGCTTGCGCGGGCGCGGGAGGCGGCCCGGCGGGCCAGTTGTGCGAACAACCTCAAGCAACTGGGGTTGGTCCTGAAGATGTATGCGAACGAGTCGCCGGGGGAGAAGTTCCCGCCGCTCCGCTACCGGGACGGGGCGCTCTGCGACCAGGTGACGCGCGAAGCGATTCTGATCTGGGCGCCTGACGGGGGAGCGCTCTATCCCGAATATCTGAGCGACCCGCGGGTTTTGCTCTGTCCGTCGGATCCGGACATCACGCAGGTGCTGGAAGGGCGGGCGTTTTATTGCAGCGCGGATCCGGGCGCGGCCGTATGTCCGTGCACGATGTATCCCATTTCGTATTTTTACTACGGGTGGGCGTTGACCCCGAGCCTCTATCTTGCGGACATGGACGCGCTGCAGAGCACGGACCCGATGCTGAGCTTTCTGAGTTACGATTTCCTGATGGCCTTTGTGAACATGGTCGGGGGCGTGGTCGGGGCGCCGACGTTGCAGGACGCCATGGTGGCGGCGGACCGCGACGTGCCGGTTGGCACGATGACGGCGTACCGGTTGCGCGAAGGGATAGAACGGTTCATGGTCACGGACATCAACAATCCGTCGGCGGCGTCGCTCGCTCAAAGCGAGCTGGTGGTGATGCACGACTCGGCGAATGCGGACGTCACGGTGAACGGGGTCGACGTGTATGGGAATCCGTATACGGTCAACGAATTCAACCATGTCCCGGGCGGGGGGAACGTGCTGTTCATGGACGGGCACGTGGAGTTCATGCGTTATCCGGGCGAGTTCCCGATCTGCGCGTCCTGGTCGATGCTTTTTGCTCAAGTGCGAAATTTGATATAATCGCATCGTACAGGATCGATTGCCGGGGTGTTCCGCCGCGAGGCGGCCACGGGCGTGGCTGCCGGGCCGGGCGCGGACGTGTATGAGCATGGGTCGCGCGGGGGCCGGTCACGGCGCGTATTCCGGTTTCAACCCTTTGATTGTACGGACCAGTATGCAATTCAATGATCTCGGAATAGACCCCAGTCTGTTGCGCGTGTTGGAGACGCTGGGGATAGAGACGCCTACCCCGGTGCAACGGGAGGCGATTCCGGTGGCGCTGGCGGGCCGCGACCTCGTGGCTGTGGCGCAGACCGGCACGGGGAAGACCCTGGCGTATGCGCTGCCGGCGCTGATGCGGCTTTCGGGCGGTCCGCTGGGGCGGAACCTGATGCTGGTGCTGGCGCCGACGCGCGAACTGGCGCAGCAGGTGCATGGCGTGTTCGAGGAGTTTGGCCGGCCGCTGGGCATTCGCAGCGCCGCGGTGTACGGCGGGGTGGGCTACGAGTCGCAAGTCGCGGCGTTGAAGCGGGGCGTGTCGGTCGTGGTGGCGACTCCCGGGCGTCTGCTGGATCACATGCGCCGGGGCCAGGCCCGTTTCAACGAACTGATGATTCTGGTGCTGGACGAGGCGGACCGGATGCTCGACATGGGGTTTCTGCCGGACATCCGGAGCATCATTCGGAAACTCCCGGAGACCCGCCAGACGCTGATGTGTTCGGCGACGTTTCCCCCGGAGATTGCGCGGCTTTCCCGGGAGTTTCTGATTGAGCCGGAGCGGATCGAAGTGGGCCACGTGGCGCAGCCGGTCGATACGGTGCGGCAAGTGGTGTATACGGTGAATCCGGAGCGGAAGATCGCCCTGCTGGAGAAGGTGTTGCGCGAGGAGAGGGTGGATAGCGCGATGATCTTCTTGCGGACGAAGCCGCGTACCGAGCGGGTGACCAGGGCGCTGCGCAAGAACGGGTTCAAGGTGCAGGAGATTCACGGGGACCGGTCGCAGCGGCAACGCGACGAGGCGTTGGCGGGGTTCCGGTCGGGCAAGTACCGGTATCTGGCGGCTACGGACGTGGCCGCGCGGGGGCTGGACATCGAGAACGTCAGCCACGTGATCAACTTCGACATCCCGGAGAATCCGGACGACTACATACACCGGATTGGACGCACGGCGCGGGCCAGCGCCGAGGGGGACGCGATTACGTTTGTGACCCCCACGGACCACATTGCGCTGGAGGCGATCGAGCGTGCGCTGGGAAAAAACCTGCCGCGGGCGGACTGGGAGGAAGCGGTGCCGGTCATCTCGCTGTTCCAGGCGCCGGGTGCGGCCACGGGCCGCGTGCGGCGGGGGATCTCGTACCGCCGGCGGCGCAGCGGCCTGATGAAATCGCCCTGACGGCGGTGTTCCGCGTGCATTTTTCATCATAGAACCGCGCCGGGATGTGATATTGTGTGGTTTTGGAGCGGCAAAAGCGGGTTCCCAGGGCGGAGGGATTGGCACTCGCGGGTGCAATGCTGGAAGGCGGCGTTGCGCTGTTCCTTTTCCCTTCATCTGGTCTGGCGTGTGGAGGGAAGGGGGTACGGCGCGCTGATTCCCGCATGAGGATGCAGGATGGCCTTGGCCCGAAAAGAATGGGAGCCGGAGATCTGGGGGCGGGTGGCCGCGCACGCGGCGGCGGCGGTGTCCGGCGCGGCTCGGGATGCCGATGCGTGGCCGGCGGCGGCCCGCGCGGCGCGCCACGTGCTTCGCACGTTCAGCACGAGTTTCTTCATGGTGACGCGGTTTCTTCCCCGCGAAAAGCGCGAGCAGGTGGAAGTGATCTATGCGGCCGTGCGGTATCCCGACGAGATCGTGGACACATTTGCGTGGGAGGAGCCGCGGAAATACGAGGCCCTGGATGCCTGGGAGGCGCAGTATGAGGCGGGGCTTGGGGCCGCGTCGCTAAGGTCGGCGGTGCAGTCGGGAGTGCCTGTGTTTGCGGCGGCGTTTGCCGAGGTGGTCCGGCGCCATGGCATTCCCCAGGAGCATTACCGCGACTTTCTGCGTGCGATGCGTCGCGACGTGCGCCCGGGCGTGTACGCGACCATGCCGGACCTCATCGATGAATACGTCTACGGGAGCGCCATCGTGATCGGGTATTTCCTGGCATACGTGTACGGCGCCACCAGCCCGGACGAGTTTCCGAGGGCGCTGACCTTCGCGCGGGATCTCGGGACAGCGCTTCAACTGACCAATTTTGTGCGCGACGTGGGGGAAGACCAGGGCCGCGGCCGGCTCTATCTGCCGCTGGAATATCTGCGGGCGGAGGGGATTACGCGCACGGACGCGTACGACCCCGCGCAGCGGGCGGCCATCGGGCGGGTGGTCCGGCGGGTGGCGGAGGAGGCGGACGCGCATTACCAGCGGGCGCGCGGCAATCTGGACGCGTTTGCGCCGGATACCCGGCCGGCGACCCAGGCGTGCCTGGAAGTGTACAGCCGGTTGAACTGGCAGATCCGCAACAGCCGGGAAGGGTTTCTTCACCGGGAGACCCTGCCGTTTCGGGAGAAATTCCGGCTGCTGCCCATGAGCAAGTACTGGCGTTTGCCGCTGGCCTTTTTGCATTCATGAAGGCCGTGGCCGCGCCGCCGGGACGGCCCACCAGATATGCTGATGCAACGCAGTCAACATAGCGGAGCCTCTGTGCCGGTCGCGGTGGCCGGCGGCGGTCTCGGGGGATTGAGCGCGGCGATTTACTTGCGCGCCGCGGGCTACTCCGTTCGCGTATATGAGGCGAACGGGCGCGTGGGCGGCCGGGCGAACCGGATCGAAACCGATGGATTCCGGTTTGACACGGGGCCCAGCCTGCTCAATTATCCGTGGGTGTTTGAGGAGCTGTTCCATGCCGCGGGCGCGCGGCTGGAGGACTACGTCGAGCTGTTGCCGGTCGAGCCCGGCGTGGCATTTCAGTGGCCCGACGGCACGCGGTTTGCGCTTTCGAGCGACCTGGCGGTCCTGGCGGCGTCACTGGAACCGGTCGAGCGTGATGTCGCCCCGGGCTTGATGCGTTTTCTCTCTGACGCGGGGGCCAAGTACGACCTGGCCTTCGCGAAACTGGTTGGGCGCAATGTGGACAATCCGCTTGTGTGGTTCGCGTCGCTGCGGTTGCGCGAGCTGAAACGCCTGAGCGTCTGGCGGTCCCTCTACGGCGAGCTCGGACGCTTCTTCCGCAGCCGGCACATCCGGGAAGCCTTCGGCTCGTACGGGATGTATCTGGGCGGCTCGCCGTTTGAACTCCCGGGCGTGTTTTCGATCCTGCCGTACGGGGAGCTTGCCTACGGTCTCTGGCTGCCGCGAGGCGGCATCTACGGACTGGTCGAGGGGGTGGAACGTCTGGCGCGGGATCTGGGGGTGGAGATCCTGACCGGCGCCCGCATCGAACGAATCGAGACGGGCGGCGGCGCGGTCAAAGGCGTGCGGCGGGCCGGGGGCGGCGTCGATGCGTTCCCTCTTGTCGTCTCGAACGTGGATGTGCCCGTGACGGATGCGCAGCTTCTGGGCCATGAACGTCTTTTAGACCGGCGGCGCCGCAAGAACGCACGGATGCGGATGACCCCGGGCGTGGTGACGTTTTACTGGGGCGTGCGGGGATCGGTTCGGGGGCTGGGACATCACACCATCTTCCTGCCGGAGGCGTACCGCGACGCTTTTCGTGATCTGATCCGCGGCACGGGGGTGCCGCGCGGGCTGCCGTTCTACGTGAGCGTGGCTTCGGCGACGGATCCCACGCTGGCCCCCGCCGGCGCGACGACGGTGTTTGTGCTCGTGCCGGTGCCGCTGCTCCACCGGATGGGCGATGTGGATTGGGAGCAGGTCACCGCGGAGATTAAGGCCCGGGTGCTGGAACGGCTGGAGCGCCACGGTTGCGACCTGACGGCGGACCGGATCGCGGTCGAGCACGTGTACACGCCGCGCGACTGGCGGGACCGGTTTGGATTGCACGAGGGCTCGGGGTTTGGCGCGGCGCACACGCTGTTTCAGGTCGGGCCGTTCCGCGCGCGGAACTACGCCCGCGAACTCCGCGGGATGTATTACACGGGCGCGAGCACGACGCCGGGGACGGGAATGCCGATGGTGATCTTGAGCGGGAAGCTTACCGCGGAGAGGATTGTGGCGCGTGAAGGTTGAACGGACAGGAGACGGCCCGCGCGCGTTTGTGGGGGTTCACGGCTGGGCGGGCAACGTCCGGACTTTCCGGCGGCTGTATGACTTCATGCCGGCGGACGCCGCGTTTTACGCCATGGACCTTCCGGGCTATGGGGCGTCCGAACGGCCGTCCAGGCTGACCCTGGAACCCGTGCTGGCGAGCATCGCCGAGGCGATCGGTCAGGCGCCGGGGGACGACATCACACTGGTGTGCAACTGCGGGGGGGCGCAGTTTGGACTGGAAACGCTTCGCGTATACGGTCTGAAGGTGCGCCGGGTGGCGCTGATCGATCCGTTCGGCTACTGTCCGTGGTATTTCCGCCTGTTCACTGGGGGCACGTTTGGCCGCAACGCGTATTACACGACCTTCGCCAATCCGCTGGGCCGGTTTCTCACGAACAGCGCCCTGCGGAAACGGCGCCGGCCCGGCACGGATTTGACGGCGGCGTTTGTCCACGTGGACCACGAGACGGTGTACCGCTACCTGTGCCTGATGGTTTCGCTGGCGGACAGCGCACGGTTCCGGGGCCTGTGTGCGGACGTGGATGTTCTCCACGGGGAACGGACGTTTCGCGCGGTACGGCGGTCACTGACGATCTGGCGCGAGGTGTTTCCGCAGGCGCGCATTCACGCGTTGCGGGGGGCGGGGCATGAGCCGATCCGCGAAGCGACCGCGCAACTGGCGGAGATTCTCTTCGGCGTCGCGGGCCACGGCGCGTCGTCGGGCGCGGACGGGTCCGCGCCATGACCGCGCTCGCCATCGTTGTCCTGGCGTTGTGCACGCTCGTGCTGATGACGGTCGTGCTGAATATGACGTTGTGGCCGGGGGTGCGCCCGTTCGCGGGTGGCGAGCCGGGGACGGTGTCCGTGCTGATCCCCGCCCGGAACGAGGCGGAGCGGTTGGGGCCGTGTCTGGCATCGGTTCTGCGCCAGGGGGCGGTTACCGCCGAAGTGCTGGTGTACGACGACCACTCGACCGACGGCACGGCGGAGCTGGTGCGGCAATTCGGGGAGCGCGACCCGCGGGTGCGCGTGTTGCCGGGCAAGGCCCTGCCCGAAGGATGGTGCGGCAAACCCTTCGCGTGCGCACAACTGGCTGAACAGGCCGTTTCGGACTGGCTTCTGTTTCTGGACGCGGATACGGTGCTGGGCGGGGACGCGGTTGCACGGATGGCGAACGAAGCGGCCGCGCGGGACGCAACGTTTTTGTCGTGCTGGCCGGGTCTCGACTGCCACACGTTTTGGGAACGGGTGCTGATGCCGATGCTGGGTTTCAGCGTGTTCACACTGTTTCCGGCGCCGCTCTCCCTGTCGCGGAACGACCCTTCGATGGGCCTGGCCCACGGGGCTTGCATTCTGGCGCACCGGGAGGTTTACGCGGCGGCGGGCGGGCACGCGGCGGTGCGTCACGAGCTCTTCGAGGACACGTGTCTCGCGCGGCTGTGGCGCGCGCGCGGGCATCGCGGCCTGTGCCTGGACGGGCAGGACGTGGTCCGTGTGCGGATGTATGAGGATTTGGGGGAGATCTGGCGGGGGTTTCTGAAAAACTTCTATCCGGCGTTCCGGCGCACGCGGAGTTTTGCGCTGTTCATGCTGTTTCATTTTGCGTGTTTTCTGTTGCCGTTCCTGATGATTCCCGTGGCACTGCTGACGGGCGGGGCGTGGCCGGTCTGGGCGGCCGCCGCGGGGATGGTGTTGGCGATGCGCGCCGTGATGGGCGTTCGGTTCGGGCATCCGTGGTGGTCGAGCCTGTGTCATCCCGTGGCGGAGGCGATGCTTCTGGGGCTGGGCGTGTCGTCGTGGCGGCGGTGCCGTTCCGGCCGCGGCGTGGAGTGGAAAGGACGGCGCTACCACACGGGCGCGCCGGGAGAAAAGCGGTGAGCCGGAATACGCGGCATGCGGTGGTGATCGGCGGCGGTCTGGGCGGCCTGTCGATCGCGCTGCGGCTGGCGGTGCGCGGCTGGCGGGTGACGGTCTGGGAGCAGGGGCCTTCGTTTGGCGGCAAGATGAACCGGTGGACGGCGGCAGGGTTCCGGTTCGATACGGGCCCGTCGCTGATCACAATGCCCTGGGTATTTGAGGAGTTGTTCGCGTTCGCGGGCGTCCGAATGCAGGACTATCTGGAAACGGCGGCGCTTGCGCCCGTGGCCCGGTACGTGTACCCGGACGGCACAACATTTCATTACAGCACGTCGATGCCGAAGCTGCTGCCGGTCATCCGCGGTCTGGAGGGGAACGACCGGGGATTCTTCGAGTTCATGCGACTGGGCGCGCGCATTTATGCGCTGTCGAAAGACACGTTTCTGCGGCGGCCGATCGGCGCCCCTCCAGACCGGAAGGCCCTGGGCGCGTTGCGGCACGCGCCGGTGTTACGCGGCTGGGGCAACTATCAGCAGACCGTGAACGCGTACTTCCGCAGCGCGGAGCTGCGGCAGCTCTACGGGCGGTACCCGACCTACGTGGGGTCGTCGCCCTACCGCAGCCCGGCGACCCTTGCCATCATTCCGTTCATTGAACTTGTGTTCGGGGGCTGGTACATCCGCGGAGGGTTGTACCGTCTGGTGGAAGCGCTGTGCGGGCTCCTGGAAGCGCGCGGCGTCGCGCTGCGCGCGGATTCGCCCGTGGAACGCATCGACACCCGCGGCGGCCGGGCGTCGGGGGTGGTGTTGCGGGGCGGAGAACGCCTTGCCGCCGACGTCGTGGTCATGAACGGCGACACGAGCCGGACGGACGGTCTCCTGGGCGAACGCGCGGCCGAGATGCCCGTGGATGACCGCTCGCTGTCGGGGCTGGTGCTCCTGGTGGGCGTGAAGCGGCGCTTGGAGGGCCTGGAACACCATAATGTCTACTTCTCGCGGGATTATACCGAGGAGTTTCGGCAGTTGTTTGACGAGCGCCGGGTGCCCGAGGATCCGACGGTGTACGTCAATGTGCCCAGCCGCACCGAGCCGTCGGTGGCGCCGGCCGGGGGGGAAACTCTGTTTCTCATGGTCAACGCTCCGGCAACGGGCGAGACATGGGATGCCGCGCGGATAGGTGCCGCGCGGAAAAGCATCTTCGCGCGGCTTCGCGCCTCCGGATTTCCGGAGATCGAGGGGGACATCGTCGTGGAACACGCGGTGACGCCGCAAACCCTGTCGGATCGTTTCGGGATGCCGGGCGGCGCGATCTACGGGCATCACTCGCACGGGTGGCGCAACGCGTTCTTCCGGCCGGCAAACCGGCGCCGGGGCTGCGCGGGCCTGTATTGCGTGGGCGGCAGCGCGCACCCGGGCGGCGGTACGCCCATGGTGCTGCTGTCGGCGAAGATCGTGGAGGAACTGATCACCCGTCATGAAGGGTAGAGTTGCGGGAGTGCTGCTGGTGAGTCTGTATGCCGTCCTGTGGGCGGGCGGCGTGGCGTCCTATGCGTTTCTGGGGGAACCGCCCGCGCACATGCGGTGGGCCGGACCGGTGTTCATGGTCCTGGCGGGGGGATTGGCGGTGTGGTACTCGACCTGGCGGTACCGAGCGGCGCTGCTGGGCGCGGGGCTCGCCGGCTTTGCGGCGGAGGTCGCGGGCGTCTGGACCGGCGTTCCGTTCGGGGAGTATGCGTACACGGAGGCATTCGCGCCCCTGGTGTTTCGCGTGCCGCTGGTGATGATCTGCGCGTGGGCGGTACTGGCGGGGTATCTGGACGGCCTGTTTCGGCGATTCGAATGGTCTCCGGTGAGGCATGCGCTTGCCGGCGCGGCGGGCTTGACGGCGATCGATCTGGTGCTGGATCCCGTGGCCGCGGGCGCGATGCATCTCTGGCAATGGGAGCAGGCGGGCCGGTACTACGGCATTCCGTTCAGCAATTTTGCGGGGTGGTTTGGCGTGGGGATTGTGGTCTTTGGCGTGCTGCTGGCGTTGGGTCGCCGCGAACCCGTTTCCCGGCACGTGCCGATCATCGGGCTCAGTCTGGTGCTGTTTTTCACGGTTGTTGCCTGGGCGCGGGGACTGATTGTGCCCGGCATGCTGGGGCTGGCGCTGTGTGCGGCCCATGGGCTCCTCGCGCGCGGCGGGAACCGGCCGCCTGACGCACCATGTGACGTGTGCCCGCCGGGGGCTTCTCGTTCCTCCCGGTAGCCGGTCAACAGGACCTGCGGTGCGGAGGGCAACCGGTTTTTCACACTCAGGGTTCGGCTATGCCACTCTTGACAACGTCGGTCTTCCGGCCGAGCACCGCCGTCAGATCGACGCGGGGGAGCGCCGGCGTGCGCGTGATGATCTCCTTCGTGCCGTCGGGCAGAAGGAGGAAGGTGTCCTCGGATTTGACGCCGGGCGCGGAGGGGTTCCAGGCGAAGGCCTGGCCGAATGCCACGTCGATGCCCGTGATGTCGCGAACCTTGCGTTCCCACGACGTGTCGAGGATGGGAAACGTCTCGTTGGGGGAGGCTTTGCACGTGCGGCCGGCATACCCGGTGGCGCCGCCCTGGTGATGGTTGTGCCATTCGGTGGGCGAGAAATGCATGGCCTCATAGGCCTGCTGGCAGTCCGCGAAGACCTGGCCGAGAGTTTTCCCGGGTTCGGTGGCCTCGTACAGCAGCGCATCGACGCCGCAGATGCGGTTGTAGGCGGAGGGGACGCGGTCGGGCAGGTCGCCCACGCGTTTAAACCGGGTGACGGAGACCACGAGCCCTTCCTTCAGCAGCGAGAGGACTATCATCGCGTAGCCCCGCACCTGGACCTCGCGCATTTTGTCGGGGAGCAGGGGCGCGACGGTGGGAAGCGGGTGGCGGAACTTGGTGATGCGGCGGTCGGCGGCGATCAGGGCAATGGGGACCTGGCAACGGCGTTTGGCGCCTTCGCCGATGAGGATGGCGGCGATGTCGGCTTCGGCCATGCCGGTCTCGGCGCCTTCAACGGCGGTTGTGATGGTTTCCGCGGCGAGTTTGCCGAGATGCCGGTACTTTTCGAGTTCATTGACCGTCAACAGGGAGCGCATGCAGGCCAGTTCGCCGTTGACGTTCGCGCCGAGGCTGCCGTCGTCCGAGACGATGACGCCGGGAAATTCGCGTTGAACGAGCGCGGGGGCGGAGTCTTCGAACCACATGAACTTGCGGATCTCGCATCCGCACGTGCGCAGTTCTTCGGCGATGACGCGGGCTTCCTCGATGTTGTTTCCGACGAAAAAGGGGTCGCCCGTCTGCGTGACGAAGAGGGAACTGGCGCCCAGGTCGGAGCACAGGGACACGTAGTTTCGTTTGCCCGCCGTGGCCATCGCGAAATTGTCGGCGCGCGACAGGAGGATGCCGTCGTACTGGCGCTCTTTCAGGAAGATCTGAAGGAGTGCGATGCGGACCCGGAACAGTTCGAGTTCACTGAGCATGATGCAAAACCCTTTCGAGGCCGGCGCCCCGGTGGCGCTTATTTGCGCGCCAGCGAGTTGAGGACCGGGGTGATGGCCTGCGCCATGCGCAGGAATCCCAGGTCCGTGGCGTGGGTGCCGTCGACGGTGGCCTCCGCATCGTCGCCGAGCAGGTTGTCGCATGGAATGTAGTGCAGGTTCGTGACGCCCGCGGCGACCAGCCGCTCGTAAGCGGCTTTGAGTTCGGCGTTCTTTGCTTCATACGACTCGCGCGCGGCCGGCAGAAAGTAGCCCTTCTGATAGATGATGTTCTCCATGAGGACGATGGGGGTGTCCGGATGCGCGTCACGGAGGGTCCGGACGACGGGTTCCGTGCGTGCGGCGATTTCCTCGGGGCCAAGGTTCGGGCAGCAGTCGAGGACGAATACCTCGGCGTCAATCTCGGCGATGAACGCGGCCATCTCGGGTTCCATCTGTCCGTTGCCGGAGAATCCAAGGTTGATGGTTGGGCGGTCCATCATGCGGCCGACGATGGCCGGGTAGGCCATGCCGGGGCGGGAAGCGCAGCCGCCCTGGGTAATGGACGTGCCCCAGAACAGGACGGGCCGGCGGGTGGTCTCGGGCCGTTCGGGCGGCGCGGCCAGAACGGCGTCCGGATTGACGCCGATGTGGACGCTGGAAACGCCGTTGTAGAGCGGCAGGTAGAGGAGATATTCGTGCATGCCTTCCGGGATGCCCGTGGCCAGGCTGGCCTGCATGGTCGCCTGTGACGGGCGGCCGTTGGCGAGCCAGACCCACCGGTCCGCGAGTTTGACGTAGAGGTCGAGTCCGCTGACGCCCGTGGCGGGCATGTGGGGCATGGCCAGGTTTTCGTCGCGGAGGACCCAGCGCGCGGAAATCGCGGGCGAATTGGTCAGGAACCGGATGGCCATGCCGGCGGAGTCGCGGCTGAGGCCCCAGACGGGCGGGCGCACGACACCTTCGGCGCGGGCCGGGAGCCGGTCGTAATAGACGGCGACGTCGGTCCATCCTTTGCCGTCGATGGGGAGGGCCGTCGCGTCGTACCAGAGCATGCCTTCGCCGAACTCGCTGGTGGCGGTGGCGGGATCCATCGGGGTGGATGCGGGCGGATTCTCCTGCGCGGCGGCGTATCCGGCGCTCCAGGCGGCCAGGAACACTACGGCCAACAGTACGGCAAGCTTTTGATGCGAGGCGGTCATGGCATCACTCCAAGGTTGTAAGGTCCCCAAGGTGCTGAAGGAAATCCATTATACCGGACCCGGCGCACGGGGGGAAACCCCCGGACACTCCAGGGGGATCGCCGGATACGCGCGCTGCAGACGGGGCGCCTGCTGAGCCGGCTGGGGGGCGATCAGCGAGTTCGAAAGGCCTGGAGGGTTTTCCAGGCGCACTTGTCCCAGGTGAATTCCGAGGCGGCATGGGTCATGTACATGGCGCGCCGCTCGCGTTTGTCGGGTTCGATTTCGAGGGCGCGCTGAATGGCGGCGGCGATGGTGCCCGCGTTCTGTGCATTGCAGTAGATGGGCGCGTTTCCGGCGAACTCCGGGATGGCGCCGACGCGCCCCGCGACGATCTGCGCGCCGGCCCGCATGCCTTCCAGGACGGTGACGCCGGCGCCCTCGTAGAACGAGGCGCACACGAGGGCGTCGCAATGCTGGTAGAGTCCGGCGAGGGCATGTTCGGGACATTGCTGAATGCGCATGATCCGGGGGCCCCAGTCGTCGACCTCGCAATCCCCGGGCAGGCCGACCATGACGAGGCTGTGGGGGGTGCGGTTTTCAAAGAGATCGAAGGCTCTCAGGAGCCCCTCGATGTTGCGTGAGGTGCGCGTGGCGCCCACATGCAGGAGGAAGGGTTTCTGCACCCAGCAGGCCTGCGGCTGGGCGAAGACCTCGGAAACGCCAAGCGGCGCGACGATCACCTTGTCGAGGGGGACGTCGAGGAGTTCGAGGAGCTGTCTGCGGATGAATTCAGAGGGCGCGAGGATGGCGACGGCCGATTCGCAGGTCTGCATGACGCGCTTGACAATGGCCTTGTCGCGCCAGCGCGGTTTGGCCAGGGGTTCGACGATGAACTGCAGGTCCATGGCGTAGAGGACCAGCGGGACGCGGCATTTGGCGGGCGCGGTCTGAATAGGCGAGAGGAGGAAGTCCACCTCCGCGGTTTCGAGCGTCCGGGCAAAATCGCGTTCGGCGACGGGCAGCCCGATCTGGGGCGGCGGGACCGGCCCGTTGAACGGGGCGCGGTCGAACCCCTCGAAGAACCCGTGGTTCTGCTCGCTGGTGATGAAGATGGCCCTGGTTTCCGGCTGGAGTTCGCGAATCCGTGTGAATACGTTACGGAGATAAACGGTCTCTCCGCAGTACCCCGGTTCGAGGGAAAGTGCGTTAATACCTATCCGCATGGCGCGTGCTGAGAGCTTCCTGAGTTTCGGTAATGCAGTGCGGTTGCGTGTCGCTAATCAATATACCCCAAGTCGGACAATCGTTTCCGGATCTCTTCCTCCTCCTCGGGGGTATACCCTTCGGATTCCAGCGAAATGACGCCGTTTTCGTGGAGGATGTCGAGGATCTTCTCGGCGGCGAAGTCGGGGGTGTCATGGGCGCTGATCTCGACCGTGCCGCCGGCCGGTGCGTCGGATGGGGCATCGCCGAGCAGGAGCACCACGCCATCAAACCCCGCGGGGGGCGCCTGGCCCGGGGGGCACACGTTGCTCCCCAGCTCGACCAGGCGGCGGCCGAGGGCGTGAGCGGCATCGGCGGCGTTCTCTCCCGTCAGCCGAATGGTGTATGGCCGGTTCATGTCTGGCCCTCCACGATGGGCTGTCCCGGCATATCGGCGGGCACGGGCACATCCATCAGACGGAGCATCGTTGGAGCAACGGCCGGCAGCGCGAGTCCCTGGAGTTCGCGGCCTCCTGCGCCGGTCCGGTCGTCGAGGATGAAGATGCCGTGGTAGTCGTGGTTGGCGTCGTCGGGGCCCGTGTCGTTTTCAAACGTGAAGATGTCGTCGTAGCCGACGGATCCCACCGATCTCCAGCGCAGATTACCCCAGTACACAATCAGATCCGGTGCGATGCCCGTGACCTGGGCATAGAGGTCCTGGGGTTTGAGCGCCCGGTTTCCGAGCGGACGGCCGTCAGGACCGCACATGGACTCGAGCCGGGCGGCCACATCGTCGCGGAAGGCCTCGTAGCCGGCGGCGGGGATCTGGCCCAGGGGTTCGCGCCCCTCGACGTTGAAAAAGATGCGCGCGTAATAGCCGCCGCTGCTCCAGGCTTTCGTGCGGACCCAGTCGATCGGGCAATCCTCGATCCGGGCGCGGCCGTCGGGGGGGCGCTTGAGCGTGAGCAGCCCCTCACGGATAAGCCACTGGTTGACGCAAACCCCGCCGGCCATGCCCCGGGCGCCGTGGTCCGAGACGACCATGACGGCGGTGTCGCTGCCGGCCTGCGCGATGAGCTCGCCCACGCGGGCATCGACGGCCCGGTAGAAGTCGCGGAAGACGTGTTCAAAGGGGTTGCCGGGCTCGTAGGCGGGATGGGCCGGGTCGCAGAATCGCCAGAAGGCGTGGTGAAGGCGGTCGATGGCCATGTCGACCATCATGAAGAAATCCCAGGGTTTCGACGCGAGGAGGTACCGGGCGTGGCGGAACCGGTTTTCCATGAGGGCGTAGAGGCGTTCCAGGAGGGCGGCCCGGTCATCGGTCCGGAAATCTTTGACGTCGATCATGTACGGGCCGATTTCGCGGCGGAGCTCGTCTTTGAGCGGCCCGGGGTAGGTGTACGGCGCCTCTTCATTGGGCGTCAGGAAGCCCGCGACCAGCCATCCGTTGAGCGGGCGGACGGGATAGGTCTGGGGGACGCCGAGGGCGACGCACTTTTTCCCCTGTCGGGAGAGGATATCCCAGACGCGCGGTTCGCGCACCGCGGCGCCGTCCGCCGTGTCCATCGCGTGATAGGAGTGGTCCCGGCGGTTGCGGAACCCGTAGAGGCCGAGGGTTCCGGGGTCTTTCCCGGAGAGCATGGCGGCCCACGCGGGCACGGTGATGGGCGGGTGGCAGCTTTCGAGTGTGCCCCAGGCGCCCCGGCGCATGAGCGCGCGGAGGTTCGGCAGCTCGAAGGCGTCCGGCCCGAAGATGAATTGGGGCGTGGCGCAGTCGAGTCCGATCACCAGGAGCCGGCGGCTCATTCTCCGTTCTCTTGGGCCCACGCGATCAGGATTCGGGCGACCTCCGGACGCGTAAACTCGGGCGGAGGCATCTCGCCGCGCTTGAGCATCTCGCGCACTTTGGTGCCGCTCAGGAATACGTGGTCCTCGTTGGTCCCGGGGCAGGTCTTGGGCGAGGCCATCGACTGGGTCCGTTTCGAGTAGAAGGCGTGCTCGAAGAACAGCGGCGTGATGCCGATCTCCTCGGGGTCGAACCGGTCAAAGATGCGCTGCGCGTCATAGGTGCCGTAGAAATTGCCCACGCCGGCGTGGTCGCGGCCAACGATGAAGTGGGTGCATCCGTAGTTTTTCCGGATGATGGCGTGCATGATGGCCTCTTTCGGGCCCGCATAGCGCATGTTGACGGGCATCAGCGACAGCATGACGTGGTCCTTGGGGTAGTACTGGTCGATGAGCACGGTGTAGCACTTCATGCGGACGTCGCCGGGGATGTCGTCGCTCTTGGTGGTGCCCATCAGGGGGTGGATCAGGAGGCCGTCGCAGATTTCGAGGGCGCACTTGGTGAGGTATTCGTGCGCGCGGTGGATCGGGTTGCGTGTCTGGAAGGCGACGATGCGTTTCCAGCCGCGGGATTCGAACGCGGCGCGGGTTTCGACGGGCGTGAGGTTGTACTCCTGGAACTCGATTTCGCGGGCCTTGAGGACGTCGAGTTCGCCCGCCAGGAAGACGTCGCCGAGCGACATGGTGTAGTTCACGCCGGGATGGGATTCGTCGGTGGTCTGGTAGACCTTTTCGCACAGCGCGGCGCGGTCGAGGGAGAACTTCTCGGCCAGATGGAGGATCGCGACCACGTCGCCGGTGTCGTCCTGCAGGGCGACTTCGGCGCCGACCTCGAGACGGGCGGCCTGTTCGCGGGACACGTCGAGCAGGATGGGGATGGTCCAGGGGATGCCGGGCCGGAGATGCATGGTGTCGAGCACGGCGCGCGTTTCGGCTTCTCCCATGAACCCGGTCAGGGGGCTGAACAGGCCTTTGGCGATGCCGTCGATATCGAACGCGGTATACGCGTCCACCGTGATGGACGGGAGATGCCCGGCCTTCTTTCGTGCCGCGGCGAGCGCGTCTCCCGTGAGCAACCGGTTAATCAGTGTGCCGCCGTGCGGTGTGATGGCCATGATGGACCTCCGTTTCGTGGTGAAAGGCGTGAGTTTGCACGCCCGGGTAGAACAGAATCGCGCCGCGAGGGCGCATGCGCCTGCCTGGGGCTGAAAACGAGAGTGTAGCAAGTGGCCGGTCCGGACTCAAACCCGCGGCGGGCGAGCTTCATTGACAGGAGAACAGCCACGGGGCCGTCCACTGTGTCCACGGTGTCCACTACGTCCACCAGAAGATAAGAATGCAGGCGAGACGCCTGCGCTACAAGAAGAACGCATGCCGGGCCGGCGCACGGCCATTCACATTCGACACCTTCGGTACCGCTCTACAGCGCGGGCGGTCCCGGGGTCTCATCTGGAGGTCTGGTCTCTTGGCGGGGAGGAGGAACGGCGCGTATACTTCCGGGGACATGCGGGATCCGGGTTCATCAAGCAGGGAGACGCACAATGCATCTGATGGTACCGTTGTTCCTGATTCTGGCCGCGCAGGCGCCGGGCGAGGCGGTGTTGGCGCAGGATGGGGCAAGCGACTGGGTCATTGTTGTTGCGGAGGATGCGCAGGCCGCTGAACGAACAGCGGCCGCGGAGTTGCAGGAACACCTGCAGGCGGTGACGGGCGCGGCGTTTCCCGTTCAGCCCACGGCGGCGCCGGACGCGAAGGCGATTGTGGTGGGACCGTCGCCGCTTCTGGCGGAGGCCCATCCGGATGTCGATCTGGGCGCGCTGGGCAGGGACGGGATCGTGCTGAAATCGAATGACACCCGGGTCTATCTGGCGGGGGGGCGGCCCCGGGGGACCCTGTATGCGGTGTATACGTTTCTGGAAGAGGTGGTGGGTTGCCGGTGGTGGTCGTCGACCGAGCGGTATGTGCCGGAGAAGCGCACGCTGGCGGTGCCGGCGCTGGATAAGGTGTATGTGCCGCACCTGATCTACCGGGAAGCGTTCTACCGGGACGCGTTTGACGGGGTATTCGCGGCGCGGAGCAAATGCAACGGGCATTTTGTGAGGGTTGCGGAGGAATACGGCGGGCATTACAACATTCTGGGCTGGTGTCATACGTTTTTTCAGATCCTGCCGCCGGAGCGCTATTTTGCGGAACATCCCGACTGGTACAGCGAGATTGATGGCGAGCGGCGCGGGGAACGTACGCAATTGTGCCTCACCAACGAGGCGATGCGGGCCGAATTCGTCAAGAATGCGCTGGAATGGATTCGCCGGAATCCCGAAGCGGGGATGATCTCGATTTCGCAGAACGACTGGCACGGCAACTGCCAGTGCGCGAAATGCCGCGCCCTGGACGAGGCGGCGGGGTCGCCGTCGGGGTCGCTGCTGCACTTTGTGAACGCGGTGGCGGCGGAGATTGAAAAGGAGTATCCGGAGTTTCTTATCTCGACGCTTGCGTATCAGTACACGCGGAAAGCGCCCACGGGCGTAACGCCGCGCCACAACGTGATCATCCGGCTGTGCTCGATCGAGTGTTCGTATTCGCAGCCGCTGGCGACGGGCGATCAGAACGTTGAGTTCAAACGCGACATGGAAGCGTGGAGCGCGATTGCGCCGCGCCTGTTTGTGTGGGATTACGTGACGAACTTCCGCGATTACATCATGCCGCACCCGAACCTGCGCGTGCTGGCGCCGAACATCCGGTTTTTTGTCGCGAACAAGACCGTGGGCCTGTTTGAACAGGGGGATTCGAGCTGTTCGATCAGCGATTTCCCCGAATTGCGGGCGTGGGTGCTGGCGCACCTGATGTGGGAACCGGAGCGCGACGCGGACGCGCTGATCGACGCGTTTCTGCAGGGATACTATGGTCCGGCCGCGGAACCGTTGCGCGCGTACATCGACCTGATTCATGACGCGGCGGAGCGGTCGGGGGTGTATCTGCGCTGTTACATGGCGCATACGTCGGAGTGGTTCCCGGTGGAGGACGTGATCCGCGCGGTGCAGTTGTTCGACGAGGCCGAAAAGCGCGCCAAAGACGACCCGGTTCTTGCGACACGGGTAGCGCGGGCGCGTATGCCGCTGGACAACGTGTTTCTGAACCGGTATCTCGAGGTGGCGCGCGCGGTGAAACGGACCGGTGCGGCGCTCGTGCTGCCGGCCGATTCCACGGCCTATGCGGAGGCGTTCATCGCCCGGGCGGAGGGCTTCGCGGCCAACAGTTACCGGGAAGGCGGCGATTTCGGGCAGTACGCGCGGATGCTCCGGCTGCGTTTCCGGCCGGCGGGGCCGCTGCCGGCGGCGTGTGAGGGCCTTCCGGAAGAAGACTATGTCGTGATTGAAGACAGCCGGTTCAATCTGCACGGCGTCGATAACGGATGGAGCGGGCTGGTGGACGATGCCGCCGCCGCGGACAAGGCGGCGGCGTACATGCCGTCCAACCACACGCAGTGGGCGGTGCAGTATGAGATTCGGGATGAGGCTTCCGAGGGGGAGCGGTGGCACTGTTACGCCGAGCTGCGTTGCGACGCGAAGGCGGCCTCGGGGGTGGCGCTGGTGGCCGGCGTGTATGACACGCGCGAGGGAAAACACGTGGCGCAGCGCAGTGTGCCGATCGCCGAGGCGGCCGGCAAGGACTACAAAACGGTTGATCTGGGCGCGCATACGCTTTCACCGGGGATGTACTTCTGGGTGGCGCCGGTCAACAATCCCGGCGAGGTGGACGCGATCTTCGTGGACCGGTTTTACCTGATCCGCGAGCGGTGACGGCGGGCGGCGCGGGCCGGAGAAGCCCTGCTTTTGTGTTTGGCTGCGGGTTGTGCTGTAATTTGGCGTTTTGGTCGCGGCGCAAGGGACCGTGACGGCCGGGTAACATTGGGGAGTTGAGACGGTATGAATCACGCGGAGTTGGTGAACCGGTTCAAGCAGGCGCGGGTCATGATGGTGGGGGACATTTATCTCGACGAGAACGTGTATGGTTCCGTGACGAGCGTGAGCCTGGAAGCTCCGATCCCCGTGTATGAAGTGCGCGAAAAACGGCACAATCCCGGCGCGGCGGGCAATGCCGCCTGCAATGTGGCGTCGCTCGGCGCGACGACCTATATGGTCGGGTACGTAGGCGACGACGTGAACGCGGGGATTGTGCGGCACGAGTTCGCGGTCCGCAACGTGAATACAGACTACGTCGTGACGGACCCGGTGCGCCCGACCAACACATACGGCAAACTGCGCGCGGGCGGGTTCAACATCCCGAGCCAGGAGATTCTGCGCACGGATACGCCGTCGCCCACGTTCATCTCGGGCGCGGTCGAAGACCAGATCGTGGCGAACATCGAAAAGCTGGCGCCGGAAGTGGATGCCATCGTGGTGGTGGATCAGGTCTCGTCGGTGGCGACCGGGCGCGTGCTGGCCACGGTGACGGCCTGCGCCAGGCAGCACAAGCTGCTCACGGTGGGCGATTCGCGCGCCCGCGCGGGCGCATTGAAGGGATTTGATGTCGTGGTGCCGAACGACCGCGAGGCGGGCATCGGCACCGGAATCAATGTGGTGGACGAGGCGACCCTCGACGCGGCCGCGGAACGGCTGTTGAGGGTCGCGGGCAGTGCGTTGATTACGCGCGGCCCGGCGGGCATCCGCGTGTACCGGCCCAATCAGGAACCCGTCGATGTGCCGATCACCATTGCGCCGGATGCGGTGGTGGACGTGACGGGCGCGGGCGACACGGTGACGGCCGCGGTGGCGCTCACGCTGGTGGCGGGCGGTTCGCTCGAAGACGCGGCCGTCCTGGGCAACGCGGCGGCGGGCGTGGCGGTGGTGCAGCCGGGCGTGGTCACGGTATCGAACAGGGAACTGCTCGATGCGCTGGCGTCATCGGGCGCGCCCGCAAAGCTGAAGACCCTGGACACGCTTCAACACATCCTGAACGGGCTGCGAAGAGACGGCAAGCGGGTCGTCTGGACGAACGGCTGCTTTGACCTCATCCACGTTGGGCACATCACCTATCTCCAGCGGGCGGCCGCGCTGGGCGACGTGCTGGTGGTCGGTCTCAACAGCGACGCGTCCGTGAAACAGAACAAGGGACCCGACCGCCCCATCATTCCCCAGGAGAACCGGGCGGTTGTCCTGGCGGCCTTTGAATGCGTGGACTACATTGTCATCTTTGACGAACCCACCCCGATGCGGCTGCTGGAGTTCCTGAAGCCGGACGTCTATGCCAAAGGGGGCGATTACTCGATTGACACCATCGTTCAGGAGGAGCGGCGTCTGGTCGAGGGGTACGGCGGCGAAATCGCCATCATCTCGGGGGTCGAGGGCCAGTCGACCACGCAGATCGTCAGCCGGATGACGGGAAAGTGAGCGCAGGGGCTCAGAAATATACGGGTTTCAGGATCCGTGCGGAACGGTGCTGCAACTGATTTATTGACAGCAGTTTACGGTGTCTTATCCGGTCCTTGGGCTTCCTCTGGATGCCCGCCCGGGCCGCCATGCATGAGGCGGGAGGCTGTCTATTTGCGTAGTTTTGTCAAATATGCCTCTTTCGGGTATAATCTGTTGCGACCGGGAGACACTCAACGGGGAAGTCCATATGGAACTCAAGGGCGAGGCAGTGGCGTCTCCGCCTCAGCAGCTCATTCCCGTGCCCGTGGCCTGCTTGCGGGAAGAGACCGTCACGAGCTTCAATCTGTATCTCCAGACACGGGGCGGGCAGCAGCCTGTGCTCTACCGGGAGAAGCACCTGCCGTTTACGGATGACGACCGGCGCCGTCTCGAGGAACACAACATCCGGCATTTGTATGTGGACTCCCGCGAGGAGAAGGCCTACCTGCGCTACCTCGAGAAGAATCTCGGGGCCATTCTGGGCGATCCCGAACTGCCGCTCGAACACAAGACGGACGTAGTGTACGTTTCGGGGCGGTTTCTCATGCGGGAAGTATTTGCGGACCCGCGTGCCGGGGACACGGTCAACCGAAGCAAGGCCTATGTGCAGTTGACCTACGAGTTTCTGTCGCAGGAGAAGACGGCGTTCGCCCAGCTCTTGCGTATCACGTCGTACGATTATTACACCTATACCCACAGCATCAACGTGTTTGTGTTCAGCATCACTCTGGCGCAGCGGGCGGGCGCGTTTTCGCCGCAGGAATTGAAGGATTTTGGCACGGGCGCGCTCTTGCACGACATCGGCAAGAGCCTCATCGACCCATCCATCCTGAATTGCAAAGGCAAACTGACGCTGGAGCAGTGGGAGGAGATGAAGCGCCATCCCGTGCTGGGATGCCGGATTCTGGATGGTCACAGCGGGATCAACGCCGCCGCGCTGGAGGTTGTGCGCTACCATCACGAGAAGGTGAATCGCAGCGGGTACCCCGAGCAGTGCGACGCGAAGGCGCTTTCCCCCCTGATCCGCATCTGCACCATTGCGGACATTTTTGATGCGCTCACCACCAAACGGTCTTACAAAGATGCCGTGAGTACGTTTGAGGCGCTGAAGATCATGAAGAATGAGATGGCCGAACAGCTTGATGCCGACTTGCTGCAGACGTTCATCAAGATGATGGGCGCGCCCTGAATCGTTTTTGGCGCTCAGCGGGGAGCCGCGTCGAGTATGTTGGGTCCGGTGCTGGTGCCGATCCGGGTTGCGCCCGCCCCGATCAGCGCGATGGCGTCGCCGTAGGTGCGCACGCCGCCCGCGGCCTTGATTCCCATCTGCCCCCCAACAACCTCGTGCATGAGGGTCACATCCTGAATGACGGCGCCGCCGTCGCCGAACCCCGTGGACGTTTTGACAAACGCCGCGCCGGAACGCAGGCTCATCTGGCACACGGCGACTTTTTCGTCCGTGGTCAGGTAGCTGGTTTCCAGGATGACCTTGACGGGGATCCCCCGCACGGCGCGGACGAGACTGGCGATCTCTTTCTCGACATAGTCGTGGAAACCGGATTTCAGCGCGCCGATGTTGATGACCATGTCGAGTTCCTGGGCGCCGTTTCGCACGGCTTCTTTGGCCTCCTCGATTTTGATGCGCGCAGTGTTGGCCCCGAGGGGAAACCCGATGGTGGGATCCACGACAACGGTCGTACCCGTAAGCCGTTTCGCGCAGTAGGCGGTCCAGATAGGATTGACGGACACGGAAGCAAAGCCGAACGCCGCCGCCTCATCGCACAGCTCCGTGATGTCGAGTTGGGTGGCGTACGCCCGCAACTGCGTGTGGTCGATCATTCGGGCCAGTTGTTTTCGCGTGAGATGCAGCGAGGGGTTTGCGGGATGGTCGCCAGTCATGCGTCGTGTCCTGTGTTCGCGGTTCCGAGGTTTCCCGTTTCTGCTGACAGATGGGACATTGTAGCGCGAATCCGGGTGCAAATCTCCAGATGCGCGGTCCACCAGCGGGTCATGGGCAGAACAATTGTACTCCAATTGACTCGAAAAGGCGGGCCTTCAGGCGCGGGTGATGAGCAGCGCAGGCGTCTCGCCGGCATTCGTGTCTTCGGGTGGACGATGTGGACAGCCCCGCAATTCTGGGCGAGGGCTCCAGGGTCTTTCCAACCCCCTTCGGGGTTGGGCGGTTGTGGTTCGCATGATCCCCGGGCTGCGCCCTGGGATCGCCGAGCTCCAGCTCGGCACAGGGGCGCGTCCCGGGCCGGTGTGGGATCGCGCGGTCTCGCCGGTCATTTGTCCCTGTTCTTCTGCGGTGTGGGATCACGCGGCCCGCGAGACTGCGCCGGTCCCTGGTCTCTGCAGGCAGTTGAAGCGGGGCGGCCCGGTTGGTAGACTTTCGTCGTGTTTTTTGTGATCGTGGAGCGGCAATGCAGGTATGAAAAGCAGATGTCGGCATCGTGGTGCGTGGTTGGGCGCGTTGGCGGTCCTGCTGGGTTGCGCCGCGGGGCATATTGGCTGTTCGCCGCCCGAAACCGCGGTGAAGCCCGCGCAAGAACCAGCGCGCGGCGCGCAGGAGTCTGCCCTGGACGGGGAGGCGGACTCGCCGGGGACTGCCTCCCCGGCGGCCGTAGTGGAATCTCCCGGGGCGAATTCGCCCGTCGCGGAGACCGAAGCGGCGGAATCCGTCGCGGTGGACGCGGGCGGACGGGTCCATCAAACGCTGCGTTATCAGGCGATGGGCACGGATTTCGAGTTCACGCTGTACACGGAGGCGGGGACGGAAAGCACGGCGGAGATCGTGCGGATTGCGGATCTCGCCATGACGGCCGTGCGCGACCTCGAAGAGCAGATCAGCCAGTGGAAACCGCAGAGCCAGACCACATACGTCAACCGGCACGCGGCGGAGGAGCCCGTCAAAGTCTCGTCTGAGGTGTTTAATCTCTTGCAGACGTGCCGGACCGTGCATCAGGAGACGGGCGGGGCGTTTGATGTGACGGTGGGGCCGTTGATCAAGCTGTGGGGCTTTTACAAGGGGGAGGGCCATCTTCCTTCGAGAGACGAGCTGCGCGACGCCGTGGCGTGTGTCGGGCTGGAGAAGGTCACGCTGAACGAGGCGGAACGCACGGTGGCGTTTTCCATGCCGGGCATGTACCTCGATTTCGGGGGCATCGGCAAGGGCCTGGCGCTGGACATTGCCGCGGAAGTGATTCGGAGCTATGGGGTTAGCTCGGCGGTCCTGCATGCGGGCACGAGCACGGTGCTGGCCATTGGCGCTCCCCCGGGGGCGGCCGGGTGGACAGTGCGTATTCGAAACCCGTATAATACCAGTGAGTATATTGATGAAGTCTGCCTCAAGGACGAGAGCCTGTCGACTTCCGCCAGCTATGAGAAGTGGTTTGAACTGGAAGGCAAGAAGTATTGCCATATAGTTGACCCGCGGACAGGCCTCCCGGTAGAAGGCATGGTCAGCGCGACCGCCATCGTGTCATCAGGCACGCAATCCGACGCGCTGAGCACGGCGTTCTTCGTCATGGGCGTCGATGAAACCCGGAAGTATTGCAATGAACACCCCGGTGTGCGGGCAATCCTCGTGCCTCACAGCGGCAGCGAACTGAAACCGAGGCGCATAGGGTTTGATGCGCCGTGAGGAGTGGTCATGAAGGAAAAGTACAGCAGCAGGCACAAACTTTCTAGGCGCAATTTCATGGCTACCGCGGGCGCGGCGGCCGGGGTGATGATTGCATCGGGGTATTCGCCGTTCTCGTATGCGCAGAACGAACGGGTGCGTGTGGCCAGCATCGGCACGGGCGGGCAGGGCTGCCTGCACCTTCGTGACGGCCTCGCGCGCGCGAAGAACATCCAGGTGGTCGCGGTGTGCGATGTGTACCAGCCCCATCTGCAGGGGGGCTGGATCGTCGCCGGGCGCGACAAAAACATGAAACAGTACCGCGATTACCGCAAGATGCTCGATGAACTGGGCAAGGAAATCGATGCGGTGGTGATCGCGACGCCCATTGACACGCACCACGACGTTGCGATGGATTGCCTGGATGCGGACAAGTACGTGTTCTGCGAGAAGACCATGTGCTACGCGGGGCCCGAGGCCACGCTCGAAGAGCACGTGCAGCAGAACCGCGACCTTGTGCAGAAAGTCCACGACAAGGGCAAGTTCCTCCAGATCGGCCATCAGCGCCGCTACAATCCCGATTACAACCATGCGCTGAAACTGGTGTGGGACGAGGGCATCATCGGGCGCATCCACCACATTGACGCCCAGTGGCATCGCAACAACGACTGGCTCCGGCCCCTGCCGCCCGCGTCGAGTTACGACGACGAAATGAAGGCGCTCGTGTGGGATTTCCTGAGCAAGCGTATGAGCTCGCATCCGAATTTCAGCAAGATGTCGGACACCGAGAAAGAACGCCTCATCATGGACGGCCACACCAACTGGCGCATCTACACCGAGCGATCCGGCGGGTTGATGACCGAACTGGCGACGCACGCGCTTGACGTCGTGAACTGGTTCCTCGATGCCAACCCCACGAAGGTGGTCGGTTACGGCGGCATCGACTACTGGCGCGACGGCCGCACGGCCTTCGACAATATCAACGTCTGTTATGAGTACAATCTCGAACCGGGCAAGAGCCGGGCGCATGCCCTTATCGAGCCGCGGGGCGAACTCCACACCGATGCGCGCAATGACGCGTATTGCGTGCGGGCCATGTATTCGAGCATCACCGCGAACGCGCAGCGCGGCGCCAGCGAGTGGATGCAGGGCGACAAAGGCACCCTGCGCCTGACCGAGCTCGGCTGCCTGTACTACCGCGAAGCCACCGCGGATGTGAAGTGGGCCGCCGAAGGCCGCAAAGACGCCGCGGAAGAGAACGCGATCATCGTCACCACGGGCGGCACGCGCGAATTGAGCAACGAAGCCGTCAAAAACGCCGAACCCGTCCTGGTCGATACCGACCGGAGCGTGGATCAGTTGCAGTTCGAGGCGTTCGCGAGCGATATCCTGAGCGGCGGCACGCCGCGTGCCAACGTTATGGTCGGGTTGAAGTCGGCCATCTGCGCGTTGAGCGGCATGATGGCGATGCGGCAGGCGTCGCGAGGCGAGGTCGCCGAGGTGCATATCAAGCCCGAGTGGTACCAGTTCGGTTTCGAGACCGACGACAGCTCGATGTACGGGCCGCCGGTGGAAGTGTAAGCACGAAGCGGGCCGCGCACGCGGCCCGCTTTTGCAGTCTCTCTCCCGCCGCGCCGGTTCTGGCGGGCGCGGGGGCTCTTCGCAGGCGTTCAGATGATGTGGAATGC